>NZ_JBSGXB010000061.1:0-30015 GCF_053609185.1 Streptomyces sp. NPDC054956
GGGTAAATCCAGCCCCGCCGGCGTTTGAGGCGCGGGGTCCGGGGCGGCGCCCCGGGAGGCCGGGCCGCGGGGGGCCGCTACACCCCCGCGATGGCCTCCGCCGCAGCCCTGCCGCATACGCGGGCCGCGCCGTGCGTGGCGATGTGCAGCGCCCCCCGCGGCTCGGCGCGTGGCAGGCCCATCTCGACCACGATCGTCTCCGGCCGCGCGGCGACCAGCGCGTCCAGTGCCTCCGTCATCCACGGGTGCCGGTGCGCGTCGCGCACCACCGCGACGACCGTGCGGTTCCCCGCCGCGGCCAGGATGTCGGCGGCAGCCGACCCCTGCGGGTACACGCCCGACTCGGTGCCCGGGATCAGCGCGGCCAGTTCCCCGGCCACTCCCCACGGGGTCTCGTCGCCGACCGCGATGTTCGCCACCGGAGTGAGCGTGGCGACGTACGGGGCGTTGACCGGGGCGGCCGCGGCGGGCGAACCCGTCACGACCACGGCGCGGCGGGCCGCCGCCAGTCCGATGCCGGGCGCGCTGCTCCCCTCCGGCCGCGCGCCCTGTCGGACCTGACGGGTCCACTCGGCCAGCGAGCGGACCCGGGCGGCGGCCTCGGCGAGCCGCTCCTCGGGAAGCGAGCCCTCGCGCACGGCCGCGACCAGCGCATCGCGCAGGCGCAGCACGGTCGCCTCGTCGGCGAGCCCGCCGCCGACGCAGATGGCGTCGGCGCCGGCCGCGATGGCCAGTACCGAGCCGCGCTCGATCCCGTACGTCCCGGCGATGGCGTTCATCTCCATGCCGTCGGTGACGATGAGGCCCTCGTAGCCGAGCTCCTTGCGCAGCAGACCGGTCAGGATCTGCGGGCTGAGGGTGGCCGGGCGGGTCGGGTCCAGGGCGGGCACCAGGATGTGCGCGCTCATGACCGCCTTGGTGCCGGCCTCGATGGCCGCCCGGAACGGTACGAGTTCGCGCGCGGCCAGGGTGTCGAGGTCCACGTCGATGCGCGGCAGCGCGTGGTGCGAGTCGACGTTGGTGTCGCCGTGGCCCGGGAAGTGCTTGGTGCAGGCGGCCACGCCGGCGGCCTGCAGTCCCTCGACGTACGCGGCGGTGTGCCGGGCGGTGAGGTGGGTGTCGGCGCCGAAGGACCGTACGCCGATGACCGGGTTGTCCGGGTTGGAGTTGACGTCGGCGGACGGGGCCCAGTTGAGGTTGACCCCGCAGTCGGCGAGCCGGCGGCCGAGCTCGCGGGCGACGTCGCGGGTCAGGTCCACGTCGTCCACGGCGCCGAGCGCCAGGTTGCCGGGGAAGGACGAGCCGCCCCGGACCTCCAGGCGGGTGACGTCGCCGCCCTCCTCGTCGATGGCGACGAGGACGTCGTCCCGCTCGGCGCGCAGCTGCGCGGTCAGCGCGGCGAGCTGCTCGGACGAGGCGATGTTGCGGCCGAAGAGGCCGACGGCGGTGAGGCCCTCGGAGACCTGGCGCAGCAGCCAGGCGGGGGCGGTGGTGCCCTCGAAGCCGGGCTGGAGCACCGCGAGCGCATCCTGGGTCAACGTGTCTGTGCGGTGCGCAAGGACAGTCATGGGGCCGTTATCCCTTCACGGCGCCGGCGGTCATGCCGCCGACGGCCTTGCGCTGGAGGAAGACGAAGATGAGCAGGACCGGGACCGCGAAGAGCGAGGACGCGGCCATGGTGGCGCCCCAGTCGTTGCCGAAGGCCGTCTGGAACTGGGTCAGCCACAGCGGGAGGGTCTGCGCGGTCTTGTCCTTGTTGAGGATCAGGACCATCGCGAACTCGTTCCAGGCCGTGATGAAGCCGAAGAGCGAGGTGGACATCAGGCCGGGGGCCAGCAGCGGGAAGATCACCTTGCGGAAGGCCTGGCCGCGGGTGCAGCCGTCGATCTGGGCCGCTTCCTCCAGGGTCACCGGGACGGCGGCGATGAAGCCGCGCAGGGTCCAGATGGTGAAGGGGAGGACCATCACGAAGTAGATCGCGGTCAGCACGGCGAGGTTGTTCAGCAGCTCGGCCTCGCGGACGATCATGTACATCGCGATGACCATGACCTCCCAGGGGGCCATCTGGGCGAGCATCACGCCGAGTACGAGGCCCTTGCGGCCCTTGAACTTCATGCGGGCGATGGCGAAGCTCGCGGCGAGGGCGACGACGAGGGCCAGCGCGACGGCTCCGACGGTGACGATGACGCTGTTCGTGACGTAGGTCCAGAACAGGTCGACGCCGGTGGCCTTGGTGAAGTTGTCCAGCGTCGGGGTGAAGAGGAAGACGGGGTCCTTGGAGAGGATCTCGCTGTTCGGCTTGAGCGCCGAGGAGAACATCCAGTAGACGGGGAAGACGAACAGGACGGCCAGGAGCAGGGCGCCGACGTTCTTGGCTACGGCCGCGGGGCGGACCGGCCGGCGGTTGCGCCGCTGCTGGGGCTTGGCCGGCGCGGGCTTCGGGGCGGTGCTGGTGCTCACTGCTCCTCCTCCTGCTTCAGGATCAGACGGAAGTAGAAGGACATGACGATCACGAGCATCACGATCGTCAGGACGGAGATCGCCGCGGCCAGGCCGTAGTGGAACTGGCTCTGGCCCTCGACGTAGGCGTAGACGGGCAGGATCTCGGAGGCCCGGTCGGGCCCGCCCGCCTTCATCGCGTAGACCTGGGTGAAGGCCTTGAAGACCCAGATCACCTCGAGGAACGTGGTGACGAGGAAGAACGACTTGAGGTTCGGGAAGACGACCTTCCAGAAGGTCTGCCAGCCGTTGGCGCCGTCCATCCGGGCCGCTTCGTACAGTTCGCCGCTGACGGTGGTCAGACCGGCGTACATGTTGAGGGCCACGAAGGGGATCGAGCCCCAGACCACCAGGACCGTCACGATCACGAGGGTGGAGAAGCCGGTCTCGAACCAGTTGTGCTGCTCGTATCCGGTGAAGCCGAGGGTGCGCATCAGCCAGTTCATGACGCCGAACTGCTCGTCGAACAGCCACTGGAACACGGTCACGGAGGCGACGATGGGCATGGCCCAGGCCATCACCAGCGCCATGGACAGGACCAGGCGCATCCACTTGCCGAGCCTGTTCAGCAGGATGCCGATGAGGCTGCCGAGGACCATGATCAGCGCGACGTTGGCCGCGGTGAACGCGAAGCTCCGGACCACCACGGTCCAGAACTGCGAGTCGCCGAGCAGCTGGGTGTAGTTGTCCACACCGGCGAACGGCGACTTCCGCTGGATGAACTCGATCTTGTCGACCTTCTGGAACGACAGGATGATGTTCTTGATCAGCGGGTACAGCAGCAGGGTCGCCATGCTGAGCACGGCCGGCCCGATCAGGAGGTAGGGCCACCACCCCGAGGGGAGCGACTTTCTGCCCCCGCGAGGAGACCGGTACGTTCCCTTGGCTCCGGAGGGCGGCGGCGTCTCTGCCGCCCCGGCGGACTTCTGTGGTGCGTCCTGTGGAGCGGAGGTCGCCGCTCCCTGGGAGTGCACGGTCATGTCTGGCTTCCTCGCGGTTGACTGTGGCGACTCGCACCCGCTCGCCCGGCTCGGCTCGGACGGAACGGGCGGCGCTAACGTCTGTCAATGCGCGACCGGGGGCACGGCGGGCGCTCCTCGGCGCCCACCGCACCCCCCGGTGCGTTCCCTGCTGGTACTACGGGTACTTCAGGTGGTGCCGGGTGTTACTTGTTGATGCGCTTCGCGATCTCCGCGTCCGCGTCCGCACCGGCCTTGGCGGCGTCGCCACCGTTCAGGACCTTGGTCATGAACTCCTTGATCGGGTTCGGCTCGGTCTCGACGTTCGCCCAGCCCGGGGTCACCGGGGTGATCTTGCCGTTGAGACCGGCCTTGCCCATCGCCTCGGCGAAGGAGCCCGCCGGCGGGGCGAAGTTCGCGCCGACCTGGTTCGGGAGCAGCGCGCCCTTGGTCTCGGCGGCGTACTTGGTCATCTGGTCCTTGCCTGCGGCGAGGGCCAGCCACTCCTTGGCGAGCTCCTTGTTCTTGGAGCGCTCGGCGATCGCCAGGTTGGAGCCGCCGAGGAAGACGGTGCCGGTCTTGTCGGCCGTCTTGCCCGGGATCGGGAAGTAACCGAAGTCGGCTTCCTTGCCCGCGTCCTTCAGCGCCTTCTCGGCACCGCCGGCCTCCCAGCCGAGACCGATCCAGGACGCGACGCCGCCCTTGGGGACGATGTCGGTGGACTGCTGCGGGGTGGCCTCGTCCTTGTCCTTCGGGGCGGTGGAGAAGGACTGGAGCTTCTTGTAGAAGTCCATCGCGGAGGCGGCCTGGGGGGTGGAGAGCCCGCCCTTCCACTTCGCGCCGTCCTTGGTGGCGAGGTCGCCACCCTCGTCCCAGACGAAGCCCGCGAGGACGTACCAGCTCTGGCCGGGCAGGTAGATCGGCTGCGAGGCCGGGTCGGCCGCCTTCAGCTTCTCCAGGCCGGCGACCCACTCTTCGCGGGTGGTCGGCACGCTCACGCCGGCCTTCGCGTAGGCCTTCTTGTCGTAGATGACGACGCGGTTGGCCGCGTACCACGGAGCGGAGTAGAGCTTGCCGTCGACCTCGGCCGAGGCGAGCATGCTCTTCTGCCAGGCGTCCGCGCCGAGCTTGGCCTTGTCCTTCGTCAGGTCGGCGAGGCCGCCGGTGACCGCGTAACCGGCGGTCTGGGTGTTACCGAGCTCCAGGACGTCCGGAGGGGTGTTCTCGGAGAGGGCCGTGGTGACCTTCTCCTGGATGCCCTTCCACTTCTGCTCTTCGACCTTGACCGTGACACCGGGGTGCTTGGCCGAGAACTCCGCGTTGACCGCGTCGATCCACGCCTTCGGTGCGGAGCCGTCCATCACCCAGACGGTGATCTCCTTGGCGCCACCCGCGTCGGCCTTCGGCTTGTCGTCGCCGTTGCCGCACGCCGCGACTCCGACCATCATGCCCGCGACACTGACCGCCGCGATGAGCTTGCGCTTCACGCCACCCTCCTCAGGGATGCTGCCTGCAACTTCCCTCGCCCGCCGCGGTGACTCAAAAGCGTCAAGTACTGCCCGTGGGGCCGGGATCTGATCCATATTGGTGTAGACCAGTAGCTGGAGCTTGGCCTAGACCTTTGGGGGTGTCAAGGGTCTAATGAGCGGGTGCTCGGTCCGTTATCGGACCGACACCTGGGGGAGGGAGGAGGCCTGTCCTCCCGCCCGTGTCACGATGTGACCGCACATATCGGAGGAGCCGGTGACGGCAACGAAACTGGAGTCGGGAAGGCGGGCGGCGATGGCCACCGAAGGGGCGACCACGGAGCCGGATGGCGGGGCTGCCACCCGCACGGCACGCGTGCCCAAGTACTACCGACTCAAGCGGCACTTGCTCGACATGACCGAGACGCTGCCGCCCGGCACGCCGGTACCGCCGGAGCGCACGCTCGCGGCCGAATTCGACACCTCCCGCACCACGGTGCGACAGGCGCTCCAGGAGCTCGTGGTCGAGGGGCGACTGGAACGGATCCAGGGCAAGGGCACCTTCGTCGCCAAGCCCAAGGTCTCCCAGCCGCTCCAACTCTCCTCGTACACCGAGGACATGAGGGCCCAGGGCCTGGAGCCGACCTCCCAGCTCCTGGACATCGGCTACGTGACGGCCGACGACACCCTCGCCGGTCTGCTCAAGATCGCCACCGGTGGCCGGGTCCTGCGCATCGAGCGGCTGCGCCTGGCCAGCGGGGAGCCGATGGCCATCGAGACCACCCACCTCTCGGCCAAGCGCTTCCCGGCGCTGCGCCGTTCCCTGGTCAAGTACACCTCCCTCTACACCGCCCTCGCCGAGGTGTACGACGTACGGCTGGCCGAGGCCGAGGAGACCATCGAGACCTCGCTGGCCACCCCGCGGGAGGCCGGCCTGCTCGGTACGGACGTCGGCCTGCCGATGCTGATGCTTTCGCGCCACTCGCTGGATGCCGACGGAGAGCCCGTCGAATGGGTGCGTTCCGTTTACCGCGGCGATCGTTACAAGTTCGTCGCCCGACTCCAGCGCCCCGCCCTCTGATCCGTAGTTGACTCTCGTTCCGCTATGCGGACGGGGGCTTACGTCCAGCGGTCGGGCCCCCGTAGATTCCCTGCGCTCACGCAGATGATCAACGAGGGGACGAGAGATCATGCCGGAACCGGAAGCATCGGAAACAGAACGGAACGCGGCGAGTCCGGGCACCACGCCGGGCTCGCCTTCTCCATCGGGGGCCCCTGCGGGCGCCCCGGGCGGTTTCGCGGGCATGTCCCCCAAGTCGGTGGCCCTGTGGGTGCTCGTCGCGCTCGTGGGGGCGATCGGCTGGGGCGTGCTGGCGCTGTCGCGCGGCGAGGAGATCTCCGCCGCCTGGCTGCTCGCCGCCGCGCTGGGCTCGTACGCGATCGGCTACCGCTTCTACGCCCGCTTCATCGCGACCCGCGTGCTGCGGGTGGACAAGACGCGGGCCACCCCCGCCGAACGCCTTGACAACGGTGTCGACTTCCACCCGACCGACCGACGGGTGCTTTTCGGCCACCACTTCGCCGCCGTCGCGGGCGCCGGGCCGCTCGTGGGTCCCGTCCTCGCCTCGCAGATGGGCTACCTGCCCGGCACCATCTGGATCGTCGCGGGCGTGATCTTCGCGGGCGCGGTCCAGGACATGGTCACGCTCTTCTTCTCCACCCGGCGCAACGGCCGCTCGCTCGGCCAGATGGCCCGGGACGAGATCGGCCCGGTCGGCGGAGCCGCCGCGCTGGTCGCCGTCTTCATCATCATGATCATCCTGCTCGCGGTGCTGGCCCTGGTCATCGTCAACGCGCTCGCGCACTCGCCGTGGGGCGTCTTCTCCATCGGCATGACCATCCCGATCGCCCTCTTCATGGGCTTCTACCTGCGCGTCCTGCGCCCGGGCCGGGTCACCGAGGTCTCCGCCGTCGGCGTCGCGCTGCTGCTGCTCGCCATCGTCGCGGGCGGCTGGGTCGCCGAGTCCTCGCTGGCGGACACCTTCACCCTGGAGAAGGAGACGCTGGTCATCTGGATGGTCGTCTACGGCTTCGTGGCGTCCGTCCTGCCGGTGTGGATGCTGCTGGCCCCGCGCGACTACCTCTCCACCTTCATGAAGGTCGGCACCATCGGGCTGCTCGCGGTGGGCGTGGTCGTCGCCATGCCGATGCTGAAGATGCCCGCGGTCACCGACTTCGCCTCGCGCGGCGACGGCCCGGTCTTCGCCGGCTCGATGTTCCCGTTCGTCTTCATCACCATCGCCTGCGGAGCCCTGTCCGGCTTCCACTCGCTGGTCTCCTCGGGCACCACCCCGAAGATGATCCAGAAGGAGACCCAGGTCAAGGTCATCGGCTACGGCGCGATGCTGACCGAGTCCTTCGTCGCCATCATGGCGATCATCGCGGCCTGCATCATCGAGCCCGGCCTGTACTTCGCGGTCAACTCCCCCGCCGGGGTCGTCGGCGCCACCGTCGAGACGGCCTCGCAGGCGGTCGCGAACTTCGGCTTCTCGATCTCCCCGGAGGAACTGACCCGGGCCGCGAAGGACGTGGAGGAGGCCAGCCTGCTGTCCCGCACGGGCGGTGCGCCGACCTTCGCACTCGGAATGTCGGAGATCTTCTCCTCGGTGATCGGCGGCGCCTCCATGAAGGCGTTCTGGTACCACTTCGCGATCATGTTCGAGGCCCTGTTCATCCTGACCACGGTCGACGCGGGCACCCGCGTGGGCCGCTTCATGCTCCAGGACACCCTCGGCAACGTGCACAAGTCCTTCAAGGACGTCAGCTGGAAGCCCGGCGTCTGGTTCGCCAGCGCGGTCGTCGTCGGCGGCTGGGGCTACTTCCTGTGGGTCGGCGTCAAGGACCCGCTGGGCGGCATCAACCAGCTCTTCCCGCTGTTCGGCATCGCGAACCAGCTGCTCGCGGCGGTCGCCCTGGCCGTCTGCACCACCCTGCTGATCAAGTCCGGCCGGCTCAAGTGGGCCTGGGTGACCGGCGTCCCGCTGGCGTGGGACGTGGCCGTCACCCTCACCGCCAGCTACCAGAAGATCTTCTCCGACAACCCGAAGATCGGCTTCTTCGCGCAGCGGGACGTCTACCAGGACGGCATCGACGCGGGCAAGATCCTCAAGCCCGCCAAGACCATGGACGAGATGCACACGGTGGTCACCAACGCCACCGTGGACGGCGTCCTGTCGGTGCTCTTCGCCCTGCTGATCGTCATCGTCCTGCTCGACGCCGCCCGCACCTGCTTCAAGGCCATCCGCAAGCCGGAATCGGTGACGCTGGCCGAGGTCCCGTGGACCGAGTCCAGGATCATCGCCCCGGCCGGGCTGATCGCGACCCCCGAGGAGCGCGCCGAACTCGCCGCCGCCGGCCTGGACTCGGGCGGGGGCCGCGTGAAGGAACCCGTCCAGGAACCCGCGTGACGGGCCTGCGGCACGCGCTCGACCGGGCCCGGTTCTTCGTACGGGAGTTCTCGGGCGAGTCCGCGTACGACCGCTACGTCGCCCACGCCCGTACGCACGACCCGGACGCGGAGGTCCCCAGCCGCCGGGCCTTCGAACGCGCCCGTACGGACGCCCGCGAGGCCGACCCGCGCGAAGGATTCCGCTGCTGCTGAACCCGTAGGGCCCGAAGGGCCGTCACGCCTCCCGCACCCCGGGAAACGTGGCGGCCCTTTTCCCCGCCCTGTCGCACACTCGATGCCATGGACATCCTCATCAGGCCGGCCGTGCCCGCCGAATACGAAGAACTGGGCGAGATCACCGCACGGGCCTACCTCGACGACGGGCTGCTCGACTTCGCCGAGGACGACCCCTACCTGAGCCGGCTGCGCGACGTCGCCGGCCGGGCCGCCGACGCGCAGGTGCTCGTCGCCGAGCACGACGGCACGCTGCTCGGCTGTGTGACCTTCGCCCCTCCCGGCAGCCCCCTGTGCGATATCGCCGGACCCGGCGAGGCGGAGTTCCGGATGCTCGCCGTCTCCCCCGCGGCACGCGGACGCGGCGCCGGCGAGGCGCTCGTACGGGCCTGCATCGCCCGCGCCCGGGACCTGGACGGCGTGAGCCACCTGGTGCTCTCCACCACCGAGAAGATGCTCGGAGCCCACCGCATCTACGACCGGCTGGGCTTCGTCCGGACGCCTGAACGCGACTGGTACCCGGTACCCGGCCTGCCCCTGCTCACCTACCGTGTCGAGCTGTGACGGTGCGCCCACTTCGGTGAACGACACAACATGTGGGGGCTACCGCATACGGTCGCCCCCACATGTATGCTCATGGCTGCTGTCGCCGCAGGGGAATCCGGTGCAATTCCGGAACTGTCCCGCAACGGTATGAAAAGTCCGAGGACCTGCCGACAGTGCGCCCGGGTCGACCGAACCGGGTGCCGACACGTCCGGGCCTCGAGGTTGGGCCGGTGGACGCCGTGCGGTGTACGCGTTCCTGCCACGCCCGCATGCGCCTCCCCGTGCCCGCCCGCCGAAGACCGGGCCGAGCGAGGGAGAGCTCCCGCCGTGACCATCGCGCCTTCCGCACCGCGCGCCGAGTCCGTTTCTGGCGACAACACCGAGGGCCCGGGGGCCACGCTGCTGCGTACCCTCACCGAACTGACGGCGGACCTCCCCGACACCGACCCCGGCCGGGTCGCCGCCGCCGCGCTGCGCGGCCGCAGCGCCGCCGCCGACGAGGCGGAGCTCCGTACGCTCGCCACCGAGGCGGCCGCCGGACTCATCTCCGAGGACCCCGCCTACTCCCGGCTCGCCGCCCGCCTGCTGACGCTGGCCGTCCGCGACGAGGCCGCCGGCCAGGGCGCCACCTCCTTCTCCGGCTCCGTCGAGGTCGGCCACCGCGAGGGCCTGATCGCCGACCGCACCGCCGACTTCGTGCGCCTGCACGCGAACCGGCTCGACGCGCTGGTCGAGCACGCGCTCGCCGAGGGCGCCGACGACCGCTTCGGCTTCTTCGGCCTGCGCACCCTGCACAGCCGCTACCTGCTGCGCCACCCGATCACCCGCCAGGTCATCGAGACCCCGCAGTACTTCATGCTGCGCGTGGCCTGCGGCCTCGCGGAGAACGAGTCGGTCCAGGCCGTCGAGGAAGTGGCCTCGCTGTACCGGCTGATGAGCCGCCTCGACTACTTGCCCTCCTCCCCCACGCTCTTCAACTCCGGCACCCGGCACCCGCAGATGTCCTCCTGCTACCTGCTGGACTCGCCGCTGGACGAGCTCGACTCGATCTACGACCGCTACCACCAGGTCGCGCGCCTCTCCAAGCACGCCGGCGGCATCGGTCTCTCGTACTCCCGCATCCGCGCCCGCGGTTCGCTGATCCGCGGCACCAACGGCCACTCCAACGGCATCGTCCCGTTCCTGAAGACGCTCGACGCCTCCGTCGCCGCCGTGAACCAGGGCGGCCGCCGCAAGGGCGCCGCAGCCGTCTACCTGGAGACCTGGCACGCGGACATCGAGGAGTTCCTGGAGCTCCGCGACAACACCGGTGAGGACCAGCGCCGTACGCACAACCTGAACCTGGCCCACTGGGTGCCGGACGAGTTCATGCGCCGCGTGAACGCCGACGCCGACTGGTCGCTGTTCTCCCCGGCCGACGTCCCCGACCTGGTGGACCTGTGGGGCGACGCGTTCGACGCCGCCTACCGCAAGGCCGAGGCCGACGGGCTCGCCCGCAAGACCATGCCCGCCCGCGACCTGTACGGCCGGATGATGCGCACCCTCGCGCAGACCGGCCAGGGCTGGATGACCTTCAAGGACGCCTCCAACCGCACGGCGAACCAGACCGCCGAGCCGGGCACCGTCGTCCACTCCTCGAACCTCTGCACCGAGATCATCGAGGTCACCAACGACGGCGAGACGGCCGTCTGCAACCTCGGCTCGGTCAACCTCGGCGCCTTCGTCGTCGACGGTGAGATCGACTGGGAGCGGCTGGACGAGACCGTCCGCACCGCCGTGACCTTCCTCGACCGCGTCGTGGACATCAACTTCTACCCGACCGAGCAGGCCGGCCGCTCCAACGCCCGCTGGCGTCCGGTGGGCCTGGGCGCGATGGGCCTCCAGGACGTCTTCTTCCAGCTGAAGCTGCCCTTCGACTCCGCCGAGGCGAAGGCCCTGTCCACGAAGCTGTCCGAGCGCATCATGCTCGCGGCGTACGAGGCCTCCTGCGACCTCGCCGAGCGCGGCGGCCCGCTCCCCGCGTGGGAGCAGACCCGCACCGCCCGCGGCGTCCTGCACCCCGACCACTACGACGTCGAGCTGAACTGGCCCGAGCGCTGGGACGCGCTGCGCGCCCGTGTCGCGAAGACCGGCATGCGCAACTCGCTGCTCCTCGCCATCGCCCCGACGGCGACGATCGCCTCGATCGCGGGCGTGTACGAGTGCATCGAGCCGCAGGTCTCCAACCTGTTCAAGCGCGAGACGCTGAGCGGGGAGTTCCTCCAGGTCAACGGCTACCTGGTGCAGGAGCTCAAGCGGCTCGGCGTCTGGGACGCCCAGACCCGCGAGGCGCTGCGCGAGTCCAGCGGCTCCGTCCAGGGCTTCGGCTGGATCCCGGCGGAGGTGCGCGAGCTGTACCGCACGGCGTGGGAGATCCCGCAGCGCGGTCTGATCGACATGGCGGCGGCCCGTACCCCGTTCCTCGACCAGTCGCAGTCGCTGAACCTGTTCCTGGAGACGCCGACCATCGGGAAGCTGTCCTCGATGTACGCGTACGCCTGGAAGCAGGGTCTGAAGACCACGTACTACCTGCGTTCGCGCCCGGCGACGAAGATCGCTCGCGCCGCCTCCGGCAGCGCCGTCCCCGCGAACGCCGCTCCGCTCCCGCAGGCCGTCGACGCCGACGCGCTGGCCTGCTCCCTCGAAAACCCCGAGTCCTGCGAGGCCTGCCAGTAATGAGCACCACCCAGTCCGCCAAGAACCTCCTGGACCCGGGCTTCGAGCTCACGCTCCGCCCCATGCGCTACCCGGACTTCTACGAGCGCTACCGGGACGCGATCAAGAACACCTGGACCGTCGAGGAGGTCGACCTCCACTCGGACGTCGCCGACCTCGCGAAGCTGACGCCCTCCGAGCAGCACATGATCGGCCGTCTGGTCGCGTTCTTCGCGACGGGCGACTCGATCGTCTCGAACAACCTGGTGCTGACGCTGTACAAGCACATCAACTCCCCGGAGGCGCGCCTGTACCTGTCGCGCCAGCTCTTCGAGGAGGCCGTGCACGTCCAGTTCTACCTGACGCTGCTCGACACCTACCTGCCCGACCCGGACGACCGCGCGGCCGCCTTCGACGCGGTCGAGGAGATCCCGTCGATCCGCGAGAAGGCGCAGTTCTGCTTCCGGTGGATGGACTCGGTCGAGAAGATCGACCGGCTGGAGACGGCCGCCGACCGCCGCCGCTTCCTGCTGAACCTGATCTGCTTCGCGGCGTGCATCGAGGGCCTGTTCTTCTACGGCGCCTTCGCCTACGTGTACTGGTTCCGCTCCCGCGGCCTGCTGCACGGCCTGGCGACGGGCACCAACTGGGTCTTCCGCGACGAGACCTGCCACATGAACTTCGCGTTCGAGGTCGTGGACACGGTCCGCAAGGAGGAGCCCGAGCTCTTCGACGACGCCCTCCAGCAGCAGGTCACCGACATGCTCAAGGAGGCCGTGGAGGCGGAGCTGCAGTTCGGCCGCGACCTGTGCGGTGACGGCCTGCCGGGCATGAACACCGAGTCGATGCGCGAGTACCTGGAGTGCGTCGCGGACCAGCGCCTGGTCCGCCTGGGCTTCCCGCCGATCTACGGCTCGCAGAACCCGTTCACCTTCATGGAGCTCCAGGGCGTCCAGGAACTGACGAACTTCTTCGAGCGCCGCCCGTCGGCCTACCAGGTCGCGGTCGAGGGCACGGTCGACCTGGACGAGGACTTCTAGGTCCGAGACGTTCCGCACCCCTTCACGCGCCCGGCCGGTTCACCGGCCGGGCGCGTGGCGTACGGCGGCGAAGCGGCGGGTGCTGGGGCGGGTGCGCTCGGGGGCGATCCGCTCGGGGCGGGTCCGCGGGGTGCGGGGTGCCTGCTCGGCGGCGCGGATCTGGCGGTCGATGCGGCGCTCGCGCGCGGCTCCGTAGAGGGAGGGGCCCAGCAGGAGGGCGGCGACGGCGAGGACGACGAGGAAGTCGAGGAATGTGTTCATGACTCCACTTTCGCCAGGACGACAGAAACCGGACAGTGGCAGGACTGTCATAAGAGAGCGAATTACTGCCACACTGGTGGCATGCTGAAGCCTTCCTCCCTCAACAACGTGGCCGTGGCCGTCGTGAACGGCGTCACCCCCTTCGAGATGGGCATCTTCTGCGAGGTCTTCGGGATCGACCGCAGCGCGATGGGGCTGCCCACCTACGACTTCGCCGTCTGCGCGATGGAGGAGAACCCGATCACCGTCGGCGACGGCCACTACAGCCTCACCCTCCCCTACGGACCCGACCGACTGGAGGAGGCGGACCTGATCTGCCTGCCCGCCGACCGCCAGGCCCCCACCCGCGACGACTATCCGGAGCCGCTGCTGGAGGCGCTGCGCCGGGCCGTGGACCGCGGCGCGCGCGTGCTGAGCGTGTGCAGCGGCGCCTTCGTGCTGGGCGCGGCCGGCCTGCTCGACGACCGGCACTGCACCACGCACTGGATGCACGCCCCGGCCCTGGCCCGCCGTTTCCCGCGGGCCAAGGTCGACCCGGACGTGCTGTACGTGGACGAGGGCTCGGTGATCACCTCGGCCGGCACCGCCTCCGGGATCGACGCGTGCCTGCACCTGGTGCGCCAGGAGCAGGGGGCCGAGGTGGCCAACACCATCGCCCGGCGGATGGTCGTACCGCCGCACCGGGACGGCGGGCAGGCGCAGTACATCCAGCGCCCGCTGCCCCGCACCGCCTGCGACACGGTGGGCGAGGTGATCGGCTGGATGGGCCGCCACCTGGAGGAGGAGATCACGGTCGAGCAGCTCGCGGAGCGGGCGCACATGTCCCCGCGGACCTTCGCCCGCCGCTTCCTGCAGGAGACGGGGACGACCCCGTACCAGTGGGTGCTGCGCCAGCGGGTCCTGCTGGCCCAGGAACTGCTGGAGACCACGGACGAGACGGTCGACGCCATCGCGGGCCGCTGCGGCTTCGGCACGGCGGCCGCCCTGCGCCACCACTTCCTGCGCACCCTCGGCACCACCCCGAACGCCTTCCGCCGCACCTTCCGCGGCCCGGCGGCGGCCTAGGGGGCGGAGCCGTCGAAGGAGTAGATCTGCAGATCCGGGGTCAGCGCTATGACCACTTCGCCGAGCGTGACGGGCGCGTGCGGGCGCGATGGGAGCGTGCCGTACGGGACCCGGACCTGTGGCGGTTTCCTCTGCCAGAGGATGCCGCCGCTCCTGCGGTCCACCGCGACCACCGCCCCGAGCTCCGTGGCGAAGAGGAGGCGTTCTCCTTGGGCGACCGGAGCGGAGAGATTGGCGGCGAGCGTGGCCGCCGACCAGATCTGCCTGTCCTGGCCGATGTCGTGGGCGAGCACCGTACCGCTCGGTTCCATCAGGTAGGCGACGTCGCCGATGATCCCCAGGAGGACGGCCGCGTTCGCCAGGCGCACGGTCTTGGCCTCACCGCTCGGACGGTGGACGCGTACCAACGTCCTGCTCCCGCCCGCGACCGCATCGGCGAAGAAGAGTACGTCACCGGCGACCGCCGCGAGCCGGGTTCCGTCGGGGACCTTCTGCCGCCATTTGATCTCTCCGCCGAAGACGACCTCGGCCACCTCCAGCTGAACACCCTCGGCGGTCCGGACGACATGCCGCTCGCCACCGGGGACGGAGGCGGTCCCCCAGCCGCTCGGCAGGGTCCAGTCCGGCGAGGGTTTCCCTCCTCCCGCCCAAAGCTGCCAGCTGCTCACGCCCTCGGGGCCCGCGCACAGGGCTCCGCCCCGTACGGCCTCGCACACCACGCCACCGGGTACGGCCACCTTGGCATCGGGCTTTCCGGTGTCGAGCGAGAAGGTGCGCAGAACGGCCCCGGTGTTGGCGCTGTCCTGGACGACCAGGTCGGATTCGGTGGTTCCGAGGAGGCGCACGTTACGCGCGCCCTCCGGCTGCTGCCACAGGAACGCGCCCGTCAGCGGGTCCAGCCGGGCCACCGAGAACCCGCTGCACAGCAGGGCTGCCGACATGTAGGTGCACTGGGCTCGGGGATTGTCCGGGTCCTTGTTCGGCAGCTGCGCCACCCACGGCGCCCACCCGGCGAGCCGGACCGGGGCCGGGGCCGACGAGGACGGGGCCGCGGCCGGGTTCGACGGCCCCGCGGACGGGGAGCCGGAGCCGGTCCAGGGACGCCACACCGCGGCCGCCGCCACCAGTGCGCCGACGGCCGCGAGCGACCCGGCGGTCAGGGCGGCGCGCCGCAGCCGGCGGCGGCGGGAGAGGCCCTCCGCGACGGCCACCCGCACGCGCCGCTCGCGGCGCGAGCCCAGCAGGGACAGCAGCGCGTCGGCATCGGGGCGGTCGGCCGGGTCCTTGGCCAGGCAGGCCGTGACGACCGGGAGCAGTGACTCGGGGAGTCCGGTCAGGTCGGGGTCCTCGTGGACCACCTTCCAGGCGATCGCGTAGGCGCCGTCCGCGTCGAAGGGGCCGTGCCCCGTCGCCGCGTGGACCAGCACCGCCCCCAGCGCGAAGACGTCCGCCGACGGCCCCGCCTCGCGCCCGCCCCGGAACTGCTCGGGAGCCATGAAGGGAGGGGTCCCCAGCAGCTGCCCGCTCTCGGTGAGCGCCGTGGCGTCCGGGACCCGCGAGATGCCGAAGTCGATGACGCGCGGCCCGTCCTCGGCGAGCAGGATGTTGCCCGGCTTGAGGTCCCGGTGGACGAGCCCCGCGCGGTGGATGTCGCGCAGCGCCTCCGCCAGGCCCGACCCGAGCCGCCACGCGGCGTCGGCCGTGAGCGGGCCGGACTCGGAGACCCTCGCGGCGAGGGTGGGGCCGGCTACGTACTGGGTGGCCATCCACGGGACGGGCCCCGTCGTGTCGGCGTCGACCACGGGGGCGGTGAAGGCTCCGCTGACCTGGCGGGCGGCCGCCACTTCACGGGCGAAGCGCTCGCGGAATCCGGGGCGCTGCGCCAGCTCCTCGCGGATCACCTTGATGGCGACCGCGCGGCCCGACGGAGAGTGCGCCAGGTACACCTCGCCCATGCCGCCGGCGCCCAGCGGTCCGGACACCTCGTAGTGGCCGAGCGTGCGTACGGCCTGCTCCCCGTTCCCTGCCCCCATGCGGCACGACGATAACGTCGATCATCGGGCAGGGGATGACGGAGAGTCGCCAAAAAGACGGCCGGATGGCTGGTTCTCACCAGCACCCGGCCGGTTCTCTACGCATGCGACCTACGGCCTGCTAGGCGTTCGGGACCGTCTCGTAGCGGGGGGTGCCCTCTTCCATCTGGCGCAGGGCGTCCTTGCGGTCGCGCTTGGAGAGACGGTCGATGTACAGGTAGCCGTACAGGTGGTCGGTCTCGTGCTGCAGGCAGCGCGCGAAGTAGCCGGTGCCGCGGACCTTGATCGGGTTGCCCTGCGCGTCCTGGCCGGTGACCTCGGCGTAGTCGGGGCGGGCCAGCGAGGCGTAGGCGGTGGGGACCGACAGGCAGCCCTCGTTCGAGTCGTCCAGGACGCGCGCGGCGGCCGGCAGCTCCACGAGCTTCGGGTTGATCACGACGCCCGTGTGGCGGACGCCGTCGTCGTCCGGGCAGTCGTAGACGAAGACCTTGGCGTCCACGCCGATCTGGTTCGCGGCCAGGCCCACGCCCTCGGCGGCCTTCTGGCTGGCGAACATGTCGTCGATCAGCTGGGCCAGCTCGTCGCCGAACTCGGTGACGTCCTTGCATTCCCGGTGCAGGACCGGGTTGCCGACCACCGTGATCGGGCGGGCCGTGCCGCGCTCGCGGTGGGCGAGCTCGCGCGCCTCACAGTCCTCGGTGTCGACGACGTATCCGTCGTTCACGAGCTCGACCTCGACAACGTCGTTCTCCTGCTGCGCCATGTCCGCCGTACGCCTTCCGTAAGTCCCGGTCCGCCGAGCTGTCCGCCGAGCACCAAGTCTTCAATGTGCGAGTCACTGATGTGCCGGTACAGCCTACGGCCCCCCGTCAGCAGACTTCCTCGAGATCCCGCCACTCACGGGTGTCCGGGCTGTCCGCGACCCATCCGTCGAGCAGTCCGCGCACGAGTCCGGCCGGCGCCGCGATGCCGCACTCCCGTTCGGGCACCCACAGGGAGCCGGAGCCCGCCGTGCGGTGGCCCAGCGGGCCGGGGTGGCCCGGTTCGCTGTGGTCGTGCGGGTCCAGGTGCTCGCCGTCGCCCTCGCCGCTCGGCATCGCGCTCTCCGAGCAGGTCCGGCACAGCAGGCGCACCGACGAGGACCAGTCCTCGGCGGCGAAGCCGGCGTCGGAGGCCAGCTGCTCCAGGGCGTTGCGGTCGGCCTCGGTGGCGGCCTCCAGCAGCACCACCCAGGTGGGCACCGGGGAGGGGGCCCACAGCTCGATCTCGTCGAAGACGGGGTAGGAGGGGCCGGCGGCGGTGACGCGCTCCCCGTGCGGGACCCCGTCGTGCAGTACGACCTCGCCCCAGCGCCGCCCCGAGGAGGGCAGCGGGATCGAGAGGACCTCCATGCGGGCCGGGTCCAGCCGGCGGCCCCAGACGACCTCGGCCTCGCCCTCGGGCGACAGGCGGACGGCCGCGCTGCCCAGCTCCATGCCGACCGGCTCGGCGCCGGCGCCCGCGCCGTGCGGGTCCCCGGGCACCTTCAGCCCGTACGCCTGCCAGGCGCGGCGGGCGAGCGGCCAGTCCTGGAGCGCGGTCGCGGCGATCCCCACGTTCCACCAGTCCGGGGCGCCGGTCTCCCGGTCGAGCAGGGCCACGGCGCGCAGTCCGGCGGCCCGTGCCTGCTCCCAGTCGTGGCGGAACTTGTGGAGCAGCGCCAGGTTGAACCAGGACTCGGAGAGCCAGGGCTCCAGGTCCGCGGCCCTGGTCAGGAGCGCGCCCGCGTCCTCGTACCGACCGTCGCCGATCAGCGTGAACGCGCGGTCGGTGGCCTGCCGCCACGAGGCGGAGGGCCTGTGCCGTACCTTCCCGAAGATCCTCACGATTCCCGCCTGCCGGTCCGACGATCCAACGGTGCAGCCTTGCGGACTCCGGACACTCTTCCTGGTGACATTCTTGCCCGGGACACTCTTACTGGCATCCAACCATGCCCACTCGGACGGCCGCTCATTACCCATGGGTTACCCAGGCGGGACGGGTACGACTCTGGCACGTCCGCCCCGGGCGAGCACCCTGGCCAAAGACTCCACCACCTCTGGCTGATAGTCGTGCCCGGTGCCCAGCCGGAGCCGCTCCAGGGCCTCCAGTGAGCCGCCCGGGTGACGGGCCCCGCCCACCAGGTCGTCGTACGCGTTGACCGTGCGCACGATGCGGGCGGCGACGGGCTGGTCCCGGTACGGGTCCGCCTGAAGCTCCACGACCACCGCGACCTCGGCCGGGACCCCCGTCTGGCGGGCCACCTCCCCGCCCAGCCCGGCGATCCGGCGGGCTTCGGCGGCGGGCAGCTCGGCGGTGGCCCCCTCCGGGACCGGGTCGACGAGCGAGAGCTGCCCGATGTCGTGCATGAGCGCGGCGTACTCCAGCACCGTGATCTCGCGCTCCGAGAGGCCCAGATCCCGGCCCACGGCGCAGCTGAGGGCGGCGACGCGGCGGGAGTGGCCGGGCCGGGTGTAGCCGGCGATCTCGGTGGCGCGGGCCAGCGAGGTGATGGTCTGGCGGTAGGTGGTGCGGATGGCGGTGATCCGGTGGAAGGACATCTGGGTCAGCAGCAGCGGCACGCTGAAGACGGGTACGGCCCACAGACCCGCGACGGCGACCCCGAGGGCCATGACCACGCCCGTGGCGCAGATCGCGGAGCCGATGCCGAGCTGGGCGCGCATCTCGTCGCGGAGCAGCGGGGCGAAGGGCCAGCCGGTGCGGGCCCAGGCCAGCACGGTGGCGAGCACGGCGTCGCACAGGGCCGTCAGCCCGAGCAGGAAGAGCAGGAAGAGCACGAGGTACGGGCCCTGGCCGACCCAGTCCTCCAGCCGCCCGGAGTTGTAGAGCGGCTGGAAGCAGACGGCGGCGAAGGTGACGGTGAGGACCCGGCGGGCCAGGTGGTCGAGGGCGGGGCCGCGGCCCCGGGCGATGTGCGGGACGATCCCGGCGAGCGCGGCCGCGACGACGACGGCGACGATCTGCAGGACCCCGTGGTGGGTGGGCTGCCCGGCGTTCTGCCCGAGCAGGGCGTACGCGAGCGCTCCGGCGGAGCCGAGCGGCGCGGGCTGGCGGCGGGAGGCGTCGCCGCGGTCCCGGCGGGCGAACTCGCCGGTGGCGATCAGGGTGCCGAAGACGAGGGCGATCCCCGGATCGACGAGCCCGTTCCACAGGGTGTGCCCGAGCGCGGCCACCGTCAGCAGTCCGGCGGCTCCGCGTACGCATCCGGCGGCCCAGGCCCTCACGTACCGGCTCCCGTCGCGCCGGCGCCCGTGCCCGCTGCCGTGCCGGCTCCCGCCGGGCCCGCGCCCGCGCCGTCCGCGTCGCGGCCGGCCTGTGGTGCGGCCCCGGTCTCCGGGGGCCTGCCGGCCTGTGCGGGGAGCCCCGCGAGCACCGGCGTGCCCTGGTCCCCGCCGTTCCCCGCCGCCCGGTCCGGCGCGCGGTCGCCCGGCGCGAGGTCGGCCGGCGCGCGGTCGGCCGGCGCCCGTTCGCCCGGCCCGAGGGCGCCCATCGCGCGTTCGCCCGGCGCACCGTCCCCGGCCGGGATGCCCTCCTCGGCCCAGGCCCCCGAGGGGATCACCTGGAGGTCCTCCTCCGAGGTCACCTTCGGGTGCCAGCCCTGCCGGTCGATCGCCTCGACCAGCGCCCGCACCATCTCGGGGTCGAACTGCGCCCCCGCGCACCGTTCCAGCTCGGCCAGGGCCACCTCGACCGGCCGGGCCCGGCTGTAGGAGCGGGTGGAGGTCATCGCGTCGAAGGCGTCGGCCACCGCCACCACCCGGGCCAGTACGGGGATCTGTTCCCCGGTCAGCCCGTAGGGGTAGCCGGAGCCGTCCACCCGCTCGTGGTGGTGCAGGATCGCCGCCCGGGCCTCGCCCAGGAAGCCGATGCCGCGCACCATCTCGTGCCCGTACTCGGGGTGCAGTTCGATGATCCGGCGTTCCTCGGGGGTCAGCGGTCCGTCCTTGCGCAGCAGTCGGGTGGGGACGCCGAGTTTGCCCACGTCGTGCAGGATGCCGGCGATGCGGACGACCTCCAGGCGGTCCTCGCCCATGCCCAGCTCGCGGGCGATCATCGCCGAGGCCTGGCCGACCCGCTCGCTGTGGCCGCGGGTGTAGCGGTCCTTGATGTCGACGGCCTGGACCAGTGCCCGGATGGTGGCCTGGTGGGCGGCGCGCTCGCGGTGGTACTGGGCGAAGACCCAGCAGGAGATGTACATCGGCAGCAGGACGAGCAGTGCGGCCGGAAGTCCGTACGGGCTGCGCCACATGACGGCCATCATCAGCCCGGCGAGGCCGTGCACGCAGTGCGGGGCGAGGGACCGGGTCAGCAGTCCGCGCCAGGCCGTGGCGGCGGGCCGGCGTTCGGCGGCGGCCAGGATGCCGCCGTCGAGGGCGGTGAGCACCAGGCAGAAGGCGACGGCCGCGGCCGCCGCGGGGAGCATCACGTAGGGGAAGTCGGCGACCCAGCCCGCGGGGCCGTAGCGACCTTCCGCGCCCGGTGGCCCGGTGCCGCCGTAGGGGCCGGCGCCCAGTGCCTGCGGGCCGCCCAGCAGCCCGTACACCTGTCCGGCGGTCCACGCGGCTATCGCCTGCTGCGCGGCGTGCCAGGTGCGGCGCACCCCGGCGGGCCGCTGCACCACCGTCCCGGCGAACGCTCCGGGCAGCGCGACGAGCGCGGCGGCGGCGGGCGGCAGCAGGAAGACGGAAGCGAGCACCACGGGGAAGAAGGATCCGAGCCCCTCGGGCACTCGACGGCCCATGAGCGGGCAGACCTTGACGAGTTCGCAGCCGAGGTAGAGCACGGAGAGCAGGCCGACGGTGGGCCACGCGGTGGCGGGATCGACGAGGGCCGGGGCGGAGCAGGCGCAAGCGGCGAGGACGGCGCACAGGATGTAGGCGCGCGCCGCCGACGGAAGTACCCGCATGGCGCTCTCCTCCCCCTGTGCCGTGCAAGCCAGGTACCGAATCAAACCAGTACCGAATGGGGAGAATAAATGGGGCCGGGAGCGAGGTGGGCCACATTTTCGCATTGCGCCATGCGGGCGCCCCCGGATTACCACCTTCGAGTGAAGGAAGTGCCCTTCCGGGGGCGGCTGTTCGAGATCGTTCAATCGGGTACTACTTGATCGGCGAACTCGGTCGGACTTCGCCGAACTCGGCCGAATTCAGCCCTTCGCCGATCCCGGCAGCGGTTCGGCGACGGCCGGCGCGGCGGCGGTGATGTCGTGGTCCGGCACGGCCTGCCCCGAACGGATCAGTTCGATCCGTCCCATCACCTTCGACCGCAGGTCGGTCGGTACGTCGTCCGATCCGCAGCAGCGCTTGACCAGCTTCTTCACGGCCTGTTCCAGGCCGTACTTCTCAAGACAGGGATTGCACTCGCCGAAGTGCGCTTCGAACTTCGTGCAGTCGCTGTCGGGCATCTCCTGGTCCAGGAACTCGTATAGGTGGTCCAGGACCTCGGAGCACTCCGTCTCGTGCGCATCTCCGCAGCTCATGAGCCCGAGCCTTTCAGGTCGTTCGACTCTCCCGCGCCGGCCGGGACGAGCCCGCGCTCACGGGCATAGTCCTCCAGCATTCCGCGGAGTTGACGGCGGCCACGGTGCAGTCGCGACATGACCGTACCGATGGGTGTACCCATGATGTCCGCGATCTCCTTGTACGCAAAGCCCTCTACGTCGGCAAGATAGACCGCGATGCGGAACTCCTCCGGAATGGCCTGCAGGGCTTCCTTCACGTCCGAATCGGGCAGGTGGTCGAGCGCCTGCGACTCGGCGGAACGCAGCCCCGTCGACATGTGCGACTCGGCGCGCGCCAGCTGCCAGTCCTCGATCTCCTCCGCCGCACTGCGCTGCGGCTCGCGCTGCTTCTTGCGGTAGGAGTTGATGAAGGTGTTGGTCAGAATGCGGTACAGCCACGCCTTGAGGTTGGTGCCCTCGCGGAACTGGTGGAACGACGCGTACGCCTTCGCGTAGGTCTCCTGGACCAGGTCCTCGGCGTCGGCCGGGTTGCGCGTCATGCGCAGGGCGGCCGAGTACATCTGGTCGAGGTAGCCGAGGGCGTCCCTCTCGAAGCGCGCGTTGCGCTCCGGGGTCGTCTCCTCCGCGTGGCCTTCGTCGGTCCCAGCGACAGGACCCACCTCCTCCGACTGCGTGGCGACTCCGAAAGCGGACCCGCTCGAATCGGAGAATAGTCGACCATCCCGGTCGCCCGCCGCCCGAAGCCTGCCGCGCCCGGGCGCGGGCAGCACTGTCCAGTCCAGGTCAGCGGCCTGCGGACGGTTCTGGCTGATGACCTGCGTCATGCGCTCGCTCTCCTCACGACGTGCTCCCGTACGTACCGACATCCGGGACAACAGAGGGGCGGGGCGGGGCATTCCCCGCGGGGGCGGCTTTCGGGGCCCGTTTCGCGACCAGGCTCATCCGCGGAGCCGGCCGAGCCACTCGGCCACCGCCCCCGTGATCACCTCCAGGGCCTCGTCCTGGGTCAGGTCCGCCTTCTTCGGCACGGCGAAGCCGTGGTCGCCGTTGGGCACTTCCACGAGCTCGTACGGGGCTTCGCGCCCGCCCGGCTCCGGGAACTCCGCGGGCCGCCCGAAGGGATCGCGGCCGCCCTGCACCACCAGCGCCGGCCGCCCGGCGCCGAGCAGTTCCTCGGCCCGGGACTTCTCCGGCCGGCCCGGCGGGTGCAGCGGGAAGGCCAGCGCCAGCACCCCGGCCGCGCCCAGCTCGACGGCGGTCCGGCAGGCCACCCGGGCCCCGGCGCTGCGTCCACCCGCGACGACGGGCAGGCCCGGCGCCGCGAGGACCGGCCAAAGCCCGCGCCAACCCTCGTCGAGCACCTTGGGCGCGGCGGCGACCTTCTTCCCCGCGACCCGCCAGGGCTGCTCGACCAGCGCCACGGTGACCCCGTGGGCGGGCAGGGCCGCGGCCAGGGCCACGAGGTCCCGGGCCTCGATCCCGCCGCCGGCGCCGTGGCCGAGGGCGAGCACGAGGCGGGCCCCCCGGGCCGGGGCCGGGTGCCAGGTGACGCGGGCCTCGCCCGCCGGGGTGGGGACGCTCTCGCTGCGCGTGGTCATCCCCCGATCATGCCGGGCTCAGAAGAGCGTGCTCTCCTCCGGCGCGGCCAGTTCCTCCAGCATCTCGGGCCCGTTGTTGCGCACGTTGCTCACGGCCGTGGAGACGGGGTAGGCGCGCATCAGGCCGCCCGGCGGCGGGGCGAGCAGGGCCTGGAGCTCGTCGGGGTCGGTGCGCGCCGGGTCCAGCCAGGCGTCCCACCGGTCCGGGGTGAGCATCAGCGGCATCCGGGGGTGGATCTCGGAGAGGGAGCGCGGTCCGTCGGCCGGGGCCACGCCCAGCGGTCCGGTCTCGGCCTCCGCGGTGAGCACCGAGCAGGTGGCCCACCAGGCGAGCGGGTGCTCGTCGGGCAGGGTCCGGTCGCGCCAGAACTCGTATATGCCGGCCATGGCGAAGACGGAGCCGTCGGCGGGGAGGACGAAGTAGGGCTGCTTGCGGGCCCGCTTCTTCTTCCCCTCGACCTCCAGCTGCCGCTCGTCGTGGGCGGTGACCCACTCGTAGTAGCCGTCGGCCGGGATGATGCAGCGGCGCTGCGCGAAGGGGCGGCGGAAGGACGGCTTCTCGGCGACGGTCTCGGACCGGGCGTTGATCATCCGGGCGGCGCCGTCGGGATTCTGCGCCCAGGACGGGACGAGCCCCCATTTCAGGACCCTGAGCTGGCGAACCGGACGCGGACTCGGAGCGTCTTTCAATGGACGGTCGAGGATGACGTGGACCTCTTTCGTCGGGGCCACGTTCCAGTCGGGGGCCAGGGTCTCCTCGGACTCCCACCGCTCCACGCCGAAGACCTCCACCAGATCCTCGGGCTTACGACTCGCTGCATACCTTCCGCACATGGCTGCCACACTGCCATGGCACCCAACCACCACCGCAAGGAGTCCGCCACCTCATGGACAGCAGCACCACCGCCGGCCTGTGGGACCGGCTCACCGGCATACAGGCCCTCCCCGACCGGTGGCTGGTGATCGCGACGGGCCTGGCCGCGCTGGCCACCGTGGGACCGCGCCCGCTGTGGCGGCTGTCGCGCAACGCGATCACCATCGCGCACGAAGGCGGCCACGGGCTGATGGCGCTGCTGACCAAGCGGAAGCTGCAGGGGATCCGGCTGCACTCGGACACCAGCGGGGTCACCCTCAGCCGGGGCAAGCCGGACGGCCTCGGGATGATCCTCACCGCCGCCGCCGGGTACACGGCGCCCTCGCTGCTCGGCCTCGGCGGGGCGGCCCTGCTCTCCGCGCACCGGATCACGCTGCTGCTGTGGGTGGCGACCGCGCTGCTGCTGGCGCTGCTGGTGATGATCCGCAACGCGTACGGGCTGCTGACGGTGGTGCTGACGGGCGCCACCTTCGTCCTGGTCTCCTGGCTGGCCACGGCCGACGTGCAGGCGGTCTTCGCCTACGCCGTGGTGTGGTTCCTGCTCCTGGGCGGGGTCCGGCCGGTGTTCGAGCTGGGGGCGAAGCGCCGGCACGGCGGAGCGCCCGATTCGGACGCCGACCAGCTGGGCCGCCTCACTCATGTGCACCCGGTGGCGTGGCTGCTGCTCTTCCACGTGGTCGCGCTGTGCTCGCTGGTCGGCGGCGGCCGCTGGCTGCTGGCGCTCTGAGCGAGGTCCGTCCGACCGCCGAGACGCCTCCGCGATCAAGATCTGTGGCCACCGGAAGCCACTAAAGTGGTGGCCATGACCGAGACCCCCGCTCTCCCCGCCCTCTGGCCCGCCCCGCTCGCCGACTCCGCCGTCCAGGCCACCGTCACCGTGCCCGGGTCCAAATCGGTCACCAACCGCGCCCTCGTGCTCGCCGCGCTCGCCTCCGAGCCGGGCTGGGTGCGCCGTCCGCTGCGCTCGCGCGACTCCCAGCTGATGTCCGACGCGCTGCGCGCGCTGGGCGTCGGCATCGAGGAGACCGTCTCCTCCAGCTCCGCCGGGGCGGGCGAGAGCGGCGAGGCCTGGCGGATCATCCCGGCCGCGCTGCACGGCCCGGCCACCGTCGACGTCGGCAACGCGGGCACGGTCATGCGCTTCCTGCCGCCGGTCGCCACCCTCGCCGCCGGAGACATCCGCTTCGACGGCGACCCGCGCTCCTACGAGCGCCCCCTCGGCCAGGTCATCACGGCGCTGCGCACCCTCGGCGCCCGCATCGACGACGACGGCCGCGGCGCGCTGCCGCTGACCGTCCAGGGCGGCGGGGCCCTGGAGGGCGGCACCGTCGAGATCGACGCGACCAACTCCTCGCAGTTCGTCTCCGCGCTGCTGCTCTCCGCCCCGCGCTTCAACCAGGGCGTCGAGGTCCGGCACGTGGGCACCAACCTGCCGTCCATGCCGCACATCCGGATGACGGTGGAGATGCTGCGCGCGGCGGGCGCCCAGGTCGACACCCCCGAGGCCGGCGGCGAGAAGAACGTCTGGCGGGTCGCCCCCGGCGCCCTGCTCGGCCGCGACCTGGTCGTGGAGCCGGACCTCTCCAACGCGCAGCCCTTCCTGGCCGCGGCCATGATCACCGGCGGTACGGTCACCATCCCGGACTGGCCGCGCCGCACCACGCAGCCCGGCGACGCGCTGCGCCGGATCTTCACGGAGATGGGCGGCTCCTGCGAGCTGACCGACGCGGGGCTGGTCTTCACCGGCACCGGCAAGATCCACGGCATCGACGTGGACCTGGGCGAGGTCGGCGAGCTCACCCCGGGCATCGCGGCGGTCGCGGCGCTGGCCGACTCGGAGTCCGTGCTGCGCGGCGTCCAGCACCTGCGGCTGCACGAGACGGACCGGCTGGCGGCGCTCACCAAGGAGATCAACGGTCTGGGCGGCGACGTCACGGAGACCGAGGACGGTCTGCGGATCCGGCCGCGCCCGCTGCACGGCGGCACGTTCCACACGTACGACGACCACCGGATGGCGACCGCCGGCGCGGTGATCGGCCTGGCCGTGGAGGGCGTGCTCGTGGAGAACGTGGCGACGACCGCGAAGACCCTGCCGGACTTCCCGAAGATGTGGGCCGACATGCTCGGCCAAGCCGTACGGGGAGCGGGAGCGTAGGGACCGCCATGCGCAGGTACGGCAAGCACACCGACGAGGACGACATCCGTCAGCGGCCCAACCCCAAGGGCAACCGGCCGCGTACGACCATCCGCCCCAAGCACGAGGACGCCTCCGAGGGCTTCGTCCTGACCGTCGACCGCGGCCGGCTGACCTGCTTGGTCGAGAACCGCACGATCCACGCGATGAAGTCCAGGGAGCTGGGCCGCAAGGCCGCGGTGGTCGGCGACCGCGTCTGGATCGTCGGCGACCTGTCCGGCAAGAAGGACACCCTCGCCCGCATCGTGCGGATCGAGGAGCGCAAGTCCGTACTGCGGCGCACGGCCGACGACGACGACCCGTACGAGCGCGTCGTCGTCGCCAACGCCGACCAGCTGGCGATCGTGACGGCCCTGGCCGACCCGGAACCGCGGCCCCGGATGATCGACCGCTGCCTGGTGGCCGCGTACGACGCCGGGCTGGAGCCGCTGCTGGTGCTCACCAAGTCCGACCTGACCTCCGCGGACAAGATCCTGGAGATCTACTCGACCTTCGGGCTGAACTACGTGGTCACCAACCGCGAGGAGCTGGCGACGGGCGACGCGGCCGACCGGGTGCGCGAGCACCTCAACGGCCGGATCACCGCTTTCGTCGGCCACTCGGGCGTCGGCAAGACCACGCTGGTGAACTCGCTGGTCGCCGAGGGCCGCCAGCGCGCCACCGGAGTGGTCAACGCGGTGACCGGCCGCGGCCGGCACACCACCACCTCCGCGCTCGCGCTGCCGCTGCCGGGCGCGGACGGCTGGGTCATCGACACCCCGGGCGTGCGCTCCTTCGGCCTGCACCACGTGGACCCGTCCCGGGTGATCCTGGCCTTCCCGGAGCTGGTGCCGGGTACCGAGGGGTGCCCGCGCGCGTGCAGCCACGACGAGCCGGACTGCGCGCTCGACAAGTGGGTGGAGGACGGCCACGCGGACCCCGCGCGGCTGTACTCGCTGCGGCGGCTGCTGCAGACGCGCGAGCGGCGCGAGGGCGACTGATCGCCCGTCGGCCGACGGCCGATCGCCCGCTGATCGGCGATTGATCGTCCGGCGGGGTTTGCCATACGTGATGTCTGGTAAATGCATAATCGCACCAAGTGGTGCGACGGCCGAGGCCAAGAGCTCACCACGTGACGCGGGGAGGCATACGCCATGGCGTGGCTGTTGGTCGTGGTCGCCGGAATCCTGGAAACGGGCTTCGCGGTCTGCCTCAAGCTGTCGCACGGCTTCACCCGGCTGTGGCCGACGGTCGCCTTCGCCTGCTTCGCGCTCGGGAGCTTCGGCCTGCTGACGCTGGCCCTGAAGAAGCTGGACGTGGGCCCGGCCTACGCGGTGTGGACGGGGATCGGGGCCGCGGGGACCGCCATCTACGGGATGGTCTTCCTCGGCGACCTGGTCTCCACCCTCAAGCTCGTCTCGATCTCGCTGGTCATCCTCGGCGTCATCGGGCTCCAGCTGTCGGGCTCGGCGCACTGAGGCCCGTCCGGCCCGTCCCCTCGGGGCCCTCGGCATCGGGGCCGGTTCCGTCGAGGCCCAGCCCGTTGAACAGCCGCAGCAGTTCCCCGGACCCGGGTCCCGGCTGGCTGGCCGGGGCGATCAGGTAGGACACCGCGAGCCGGACGGCCAGCTCGCACCGCTGCGCCCCCTCCCCCGCCGCGAAGGCCTCGCCGGCCCGTTCGCGCACGGCGCGGACCAGTTCGGCGGGCCCGAGCGCGGGCAGCCCCGGCCGCACCCCCCGCCCGGCCGGGACGGGTAAGTTCCCGTTCCAGCACCCCGTCAGCAGGGCCCGTACGAGGGGACGCGCCTCGGCCGCGCGCACGGTCCACTCCGCGACCTCCGCGAGCCGCTCGGCCGCTCCGCGCGGGGAGTCCAGCACCCGGTCCACCCCGTCGAGGTACCAGGCGGCGTCGCGCCGGACCAGGGCGTGGCCCAGGCCCGCCTTGCCGGCGAACTCGTTGTAGAGGGTCTGGCGCGACACCCCGGCGGCGGCCGCCACGTCGACCATCCGCACGGCCGGCCAAGGGCGCGCCGCGAGGGCCGCTCCCGCCGCTTCCAGCAAGGACTCCCGGGCCGTCGGCACCGTCGCCTCCCCCTTTGACGTCTCCGCCAGAGTTGACGGACCGACAGGTCCTGTCAAGGGTGCGCGGCCCGCACCGTGGACGCCCGCCACGGGGGCCCGGCGGTCTCGGTACTGTTCGGCCATGTCCGAGTATGACGATGACCTGCGCCTTGCCCTCGAACTCGCCGACGCGGCGGACGCCGCCACGATGGAGCGGTTCCGCGCCCTCGACCTCAAGGTCGAGACGAAGCCCGACATGACCCCGGTGAGCGAGGCCGACACCGCCACCGAGGAGATCGTCCGGGCCGGGATCTCCGCCGCGCGGCCCGACGACGCGATCCTGGGCGAGGAGTACGGCCTCAAGGGCGACGGCCCGCGCCGCTGGGTCGTGGACCCGATCGACGGGACGAAGAACTACGTGCGCGGCGTGCCGGTCTGGGCGACGCTGATCTCCCTGATGGAGGAGGACCCCGCGGACGGGGTCTTCCGGCCCGTCGTCGGCGTGGTGTCCGCCCCGGCACTGGGCCGCCGCTGGTGGGCGGCGCGCGGCAAGGGCGCGTACACGGGAGGCGCGCTCGGCGCGACCACCGCGCTCGGCGTCTCCAAGGTCGCCGACCTGGCCGACGCCTCCTTCGCCTACTCCTCGCTGAGCGGCTGGGAGGAGCAGGGGCGGCTGCCCGGCTTCCTCGACTTGACCCGCGCGTGCTGGCGCACCCGTGGCTACGGCGACTTCTGGCCGTACATGATGGTCGCCGAGGGCTCGCTCGACCTGTGCGCCGAGCCGGAGCTCAACCTGTGGGACATGGCCGCCCTGGCGGTCGTGGTGGAGGAGGCCGGCGGCCGCTTCACCGACCTGGACGGGGTGGACGGCGTGCACGGCGGGAACGCGGCGGCCTCGAACGGGCTGCTTCACGGGCGGATGCTGGAGCTGCTGCGCCCGAGCGCCTGATCCCGTGCGCCCGTACGTGCTGAGCACACCACCTTACGCGCCTCCTTGCTGACACTCCGTGTCCATGGGAATCTGGGACTCCTCCGCTTGTGCGCTTGTGAAGGCCTTCTCTAAGTGAAGGCCTTCGCGGCGCACCCCACCCGAGCGGAGGGACTCTCAGGAGGTGGCTCTCTTCATGCTCGTCCGTGACGCCATGAGCACCGTGATCCTCACCCTCGGACCCACTCACACCCTGCGTCAGGCGGCCTGCCTGATGTCCGGCCGACGCGTCGGCGCGGCGGTCGTCCTCGATCCCGAGCACAGCGGCATCGGCATTCTGACCGAGCGCGACATCCTCAACTCGATCGGCGCGGGGCACGACCCCGACCGCGAGTCCGTGGGCGCGCACACCACCAACAACGTGGTCTTCTGCACGCCGGACGCCACGGTGCAGGAAGCCGCCGAGGCGATGGCCCACGGCGGCTTCCGGCATCTGATCGTGCTGGAGGACGGCGGCCCCGTGGGCATCGTCTCCGTCCGCGACGTCATCCGCTGCTGGGCTCCGAGCCGGCGCAGCCGCGTACCCGCGTAGAGCCGGAAACAGCCGACGGGCCGGCGCCCCCTCTCGGGGACACC
>NZ_JBSGXB010000062.1:0-29833 GCF_053609185.1 Streptomyces sp. NPDC054956
GCCGGGCGGTGCGGCCGTCGTCGCCCCCGCCGAGGCGGAGGCGGAGGGCGGCGCGGTGGCGGAGCTGCAGTCCTTGATCGGCCTCGACGAGGTCAAGGAGCAGGTGCTGACCCTGATCAACCTGAACCGCATGGCGCAGCGCCGGGCCGGACTCGGCATGCCCGCGCCGCCGATGAGCCGCCATCTGGTCTTCGCGGGCCCGCCGGGCACCGGCAAGACCACGGTGGCCCGGCTCTACGGTTCGATCCTCGCCTCGCTCGGCGTGCTGCGCTCGGGCCACCTGGTGGAGGTCTCCCGGGCCGACCTCGTCGCGCAGATCGTCGGCGGGACGGCCATCAAGACCACGGAGACCTTCAACAAGGCGCTCGGCGGGGTGCTGTTCATCGACGAGGCGTACACGCTGCTGTCGGACTCGGCCGGTTCGGGTGCGGACTTCGGCCGGGAGTCGATCGACACCCTGGTCAAGCTGATGGAGGACCACCGCGAGGACGTCGTGGTGGTGGCGGCCGGCTACCCGAAGGAGATGACGGACTTCCTCGCCTCCAATCCGGGCCTGGCCTCGCGGTTCACCCGTAGCGTGGAGTTCAGCGACTACTCCTCGGAGGAACTCGTCACCATCGTCGAGCGGATGTGCTCCGCGCACTGCTACGAGCTGGACGGGGAGGCCCGCCCCTCCCTGCACGCGTACTTCGAGCGGATCCCCCGCGACGCCGGTTTCGGCAACGGGCGCACCGCCCGGAAGGTCTTCGAGGAGATGGTGGACCGGCAGGCGTCCCGGCTCGCCACCCGCGGCGAGGTCAGCGAGCGCGATCTGACGCTGCTGACCGCCGAGGACGTGGGCCTGCCCGCGACCGCCGCGGCCGGGGAGGACCAGGACCCGCTGCTGAAGCTGGACGCGCTGACCGGACTGGCGGCGGTCAAGCGCGAGGTGAGCGACCTCGTCAACCTGCTGGCGACGGCCCGGCGCCGGACCGCGGCGGGGCTGCCGGCCCCCAGGATCGGCAACCACCTCGTCTTCGCCGGCCCGCCCGGTACCGGCAAGACCACGGTGGCCCGGCTGTACGGCGAGCTGCTGGTGTCCCTCGGCGTGCTCCCGCGCGGGCAGCTGGTGGAGGTGGCGCGGGCGGACCTGGTGGGCCGCTACGTCGGGCACACCGCGCAGTTGACCAAGGAGGTCTTCCAACGCGCGCTCGGCGGCGTCCTCTTCATCGACGAGGCGTACACGCTGACCCCGCAGGGCGCCGGCGCTTCCTCCGACTTCGGCCAGGAGGCGGTGGACACGCTGCTGAAGCTGATGGAGGACCACCGCGACGAGGTGGTGGTGATCGTCGCCGGCTACACGGAGGAGATGGACCGCTTCCTGCACTCCAACCCGGGTCTGGCCTCGCGCTTCGCGCGGCACGTCGAGTTCCCCGACTACTCCTCGGACGAACTCGTCACGATCGTGCGCCAGAACGCGGTGGACAACGGTTACGAGTGCGCGCCCGGCGCGGCCTCGGAGCTGCGCGCGTACTTCGAGTCGATCCCGCGCGGACGGACCTTCGGCAACGCCCGGCTGGCCCGGCAGACCCTGGAGGCCATGATGACGCGGCAGGCGCGCCGGCTCAGTGCCGTCGCGGCGCCGAGCCTGGACGACCTGCGGATGCTGCTCGCCGAGGACCTGCGGGAGCACTGAGCGGGAGCACCGAAGCGGCGGGCCCGGCCCGTACCCCACCGAGAAGAAGCCCCGGCCCGTACCCGACCGAGAACAAGCCCCCCGCGGGGCGGGCCCCCGACCGAGGACCTCCCATGCGTCGCCGTACCCGACTGCTGCTGTGCACCACCGTTCTCGCGGCGCTGGCCGGACCGGCGCCCCTCGCGGCGGCGCTGGGCACCAAGGACGGCCCCACGACGCTGCCGGGCATGCCCGGCGCGCTCGCGCCCGGCCAGGGCTGCACCACGGTGCCCGGCAAGGACACGGCGGAGGCGCCCTGGACCCGGGGCGCCCTGGGGCTGGAGCAGGTGTGGCGCCTGTCCCGGGGGCGCGGGGTGACGGTGGCGGTCGTCGGTACGGGGGTGAGCGACGGCCCGGCCGTGCTCGCGGGCCGGGTCCGGGTCCTGGGCGACGCGGGCCGGGACTGCGTGGGCCGGGGCACCTTCCAGGCCGGTCTGGTCGCCGGGGCGGCGCTGCCCGGCCAGGGTTTCTCCGGGGTGGCTCCGGAGGCGCGGATCCTCGCCGTGCGCGGCACCGGCGAGCGCGGCGAGCCGGACACGGCCCGGCTGGCGGCCGGAGTGCGGGAGGCGGCCGAGGCGGGGGCCGGCGTCATCATGGTGGCCACGCCCCTGGACGGCTCCGACCCCCGGGTGCAGGAGGCCATGGCGGTGGCCAAGGCGAAGGACTCCCTGGTGATCGCACCGGCCGCGGCGGACGGTCCGCCGCCGGGCGGGGGCGATCCGCAGCCCGCGCCGGTGGCTCCGGCGCAGGCACTGGCCGTACTGGACACCGGGCCGCAGGGGACGCGGCCGGAGTCCGCGCCGCCCTTCCGGCACGCCGACCTGTCGGCTCCGGGCGGCGCCCTGGTCGGGCCGGGCCCGGTGGGTGACGGCAAGTGGACGGGCTCGGGTGCCTCGATGGCCGCGGCGGTCACGGCGGGCAGCGCGGCGCTGGTGCGCTCCTACCATCCCGGTCTGAACGCGGACGGGGTGCGCGCGGCGCTGCTGGCCGGCGCGTACCCGGGGGACCTGCCCGCGCTGGACCCGTACGGGGCCGTGTCCGGGGTCGCCCCCGGTGCGGCCCCCGCCGGGGCGGCGGCCGTGGACCCGGTCAGCCTGCCCGAGCCGCCGCGGACGGCGGGGGCCCGGACGACGGCCCTGCTGGTGACCGCCGTCGCGGCCGGGACCGTGCTGCTGGTGGCCTTCCTCGCCGTGGTCCTCCCGCGCGGCCGCAGCCGCGGCTGGCGGCCGGGCCGGCTGGACGACCGGGGCCCGTCCGCCGGGTAACCCGGCGCCGGGGCAGGAGCGCTGAGACCCCGGGCCCCGGGCCTCGTACCCCGGGCGTCGTATCCCAGGCCCCGGGCCCCAGGCCCCAGACCGGCGTACGCCGGCTCACCGCTCCTCGGTGCCCTCCTCCCCGGGGTCGGGCAGCGCGAGGTGGACCAGCCGGGTCTTGCGGCGTACGACGCTCTGGGCGCGGCCCGGCGGCAGGATGCGCGGCTTGACGCTGTCGAGGAGGTAGCCCTCCGACGGCGGGCAGGACAGCAGCAGCGCCGACGAGTTGACCTCGTTCATCTTGCGCACGAGGGGGTCCGTCCGGCCGGCGCCGGTGGAGGCACGGGCCACGATCATGTGCAGGCCGATCTCGTGGCCGAGCGGCAGGTGGGCGAGGAGCGGTTCGAAGGGGCCGTCGAAGGCCGAGCCGACCATCTCGTAGTCGTCGACGACGACGAACAGGCGCGGCCCGTTCCACCAGTCGGCGCGGCGCATCCGGGCCGGGGAGATGTCCTCCCCGGGGAGCCGGTCGGCCATCGCGCGGGCCGCGCCGTCCACGTACTCGCGCAGCGGGTCCGCGGAGACGGCGTGCCCGAGCCGGTACTCCTCGGGGATGGCCTCGATCAGGCCCCGGCGGTAGTCGACCACCAGGAAGCTCGCCTCGTCGGGGCTGTGGGTGGCCATGATCCGCTGGACGATCAGCCGGAGCGCGCTGGTCTTGCCGCTCTCGGTGTCTCCGACCAGGTAGAGGTGCGGGCTCTGGCGGAAGTCGTGCCAGACGGGTGCCAGTTCGACCTCGTCGAGGCCGATCGCCACCCGCAGCGGGTGGTCGGAGGCGGGGAGTTCGGCGGCGGGCAGGTGGGTGGGGAGCATGCGCACCGGCGGGGCCGGCGGCCCGTCCCAGCTCTCCGCGACGGCCTCGACGAGGTCGGCGAGGGCCTCCGAGAGGTCCTCGGCCTGTTCCTGGCCGTCGATCCTGGGCAGGGCCGCGAGGAAGTGCATCTTGTCGGGGCTCAGGCCCCGGCCCGTGGTGACGGGCACGGTGGCGGCCTTGCGGATGTCGATGGCGGAGTCCATGGGGTCGCCCATGCGCAGTTCGAGCCGGGTGCCGATCTGGTCGCGCAGGGAGGCGGACACCTCCACCCAGCGCGAGGTGGCGATCACGAGGTGGACGCCGTAGTTCAGGCCCCGGGAGGCCAGTTCGCCGAAGACGCCGAGGTCGTCGAAGAGTTCGTTGCGGACGGTGGACCAGCCGTCCACGACGAGGAAGACGTCGCCGAAGGGCTGGTCGGCGAACTCGCCGGCCGCGCGCCGCCTGCGGTAGGTGGCCATCGAGTCGATGCCCTCCTCCTGGAAGAACAGCTCGCGCCGGCCCAGCAGGGAGGTGACCTCCGCGAGGGTGCGCGAGATCCGCTCCCGGTCCAGGCGGCCGGCGACCCCGCCGACGTGCGGGAGGCCCGCGAGCGAGGAGAGCGCGCCGCCGCCGAAGTCCAGGCAGTAGAACTGCACTTCGCGGGGGGTGTGGGTGAGGGCGAGGGAGCAGATCAGGGTGCGCAGCAGGGTGCTCTTGCCGCTCTGCGGTCCGCCCGCGACGGCGACGTGGCCCCCGGCGCCGGAGAGGTCGACGGTGAGCAGGTCCCGTACCTGCTCGAAGGGGCGGTCGACGAGGCCGACCGGCACGCGCAGCCGCCCGCGGTCCGGGGAGCCGGCGGTCGTGAGGCCGAAATCGGGGTCCGGGGTCAGCGGCTGCAGCAGGGAGTCGAGGCTCGGCGGGGTGTCGAGCGGGGGCAGCCACACCTGGTGGGCGGGCGGTCCGCTGTCGCGCAGCCGGTCCAGGGCGAGGCCGAGCAGGCTCTCCTCGGTCTCGGGCTCGGGCTCGTTCTCCGGCTCGGGTTCGGGGGCGAGCGGCAGGGTGTGGGGAACCACCCACTCGGTGCCCCAGGGGACGACCTGCCGGGCGATCTGCTCACGGCGGACGCCGCGGCGGGGCGCCTTGTACGTACCGGACACGTACGCGGCGCGGAAGCGGGTCAGGGCTTCGACGCCGCTCTTGAGGTAGCCGCTGCCGGGTTGCGAGGGCAGGTGGTAGGCGTCGGGGACGCCGAGGACTCCGCGGCTCTCGATGGCGGAGAAGGTGCGCAGGCCGATGCGGTAGGAGAGGTGGCCCTCCAGCTGGCTCATGCGGCCCTCCTCCAGCCGCTGGGAGGCGAGCAGCAGGTGCACTCCGAGCGACCGCCCGAGGCGGCCGATCATGACGAACAGCTCCATGAAGTCGCGGTGCGCGGCGAGCAGCTCGCTGAACTCATCGACGACCACGAACAGGCTGGGCAGCGGCGCGATCTGCGCACCGGCGGCGCGGGCGCGCTCGTACTCCAGGAGGGAGGCGTAGTTTCCGGCCTTGCGCAGCAGTTCCTGGCGGCGGATCAGCTCGCCGTGCAGGGCGTCCTGCATGCGGCCCACGAGGGCGACCTCGTCGGCGAGGTTGGTGATGACGGCGGAGGTGTGGGGCAGTTCGTCCATGCCGAGGAAGGTGGCGCCGCCCTTGAAGTCGACGAGGACGAAGTTGAGGGTCTCGGAGGAGTGGGTGAGCGCCAGGCCGAGGACGAGGGTGCGCAGCAGCTCGCTCTTGCCGGAGCCGGTGGCGCCGATGAGCATGCCGTGGGGGCCCATGCCGCCCTGGGCGGACTCCTTGATGTCGAGTTCGACGGGGGTGCCGTCCTCGCCGACGGCGATGGGGACCCGCAGCCGGCCGCGGCCTTCGACCGGGTGTCGCCAGAGCCGGGCGGGCTCGTGCCGCCGCAGGTCGGGGATGCCGAGCAGGGCCGTCAGTTCGGTCTCGGCGACGAAGGGCTCCGAGGCGGTGACGCCGCCGCCGAGCCGGTACGGGGCGAGCCGCGCGGCCAGGGTACGGGCGGCGGCCGGGCCGAGGCTGTCCGGGCGGCCCAGCAGAGTGGCCTGCTCTTTGCGCTCGCGATCGGTGCGTACGAGGTGCAGCCCCTCCTGGTCCAGGCGCAGGCGCAGGGTCCCCCGGGCGGCCTTCCAGGCGAGGGCCCCGCCGAGGTCCACGAGGACGGTGTTGCGGTAGCCGGGTCCGGTGACCCGGTGCCCGGAGGGCACGGCCCCGCCGTCCACCACGACCAGGACGAAGGGCTCGTCGCGGCCCGGCGGGGTCTCCGGGTCGAAGGGCGGCCGCTGGGTGAAGTCCGCGCCGAGCAGCTCCTCCAGGGCCTGGAAGTCCGCGGCGGCGAGCCGGGCCTGGCCCGCGCCGTCACGCTGGTAGCCGTGCTGGGCGTGGGGCAGCCACTTGAGCCACTCCCAGGCGGCGCGCCGCTCGTCGCTGACGCACAGCGCGATGTTCAGCTCCTCCGGCGCGTGGAAGGTGACCAGTTGGGCGATGAGGGAGCGCAGCAGGGCCCGGGACCGCTCGCCCTCCTCGGCGCCGCCGGCGCCGCCCTCCTCCCGGACCACCACCCGTGACCAGGCGCGCAGGTACAGGGCGATGGGCTGGTCGGGGACGGTTCCGTAGGCGCGGATGAAGCTGCGCAGCGCGTGCGCGGCGAGCGGTTCGAGGTCCTCGACCGGCTTGGTCGCGAGGGGGGCGAGCCGTGTGGCGAGCTTCTGGTCGCCGACGGCCACCCGCACCTCGGCGAAGTCCTCGTCGGAGGGGCGGCGCTCCCACTGCCGGCTGGTCCCGGTCAGCGCCCACAGGGCGGCGGGCTCGGGGTGGCGCCAGGCCAGTGCCTTCTGCTGGGCGCCGATGGTGACGCGGATCTTGCGGCGCATCTGGGCCAGGTAGCGCAGGTAGTCGCGCCGCTCACCCTTGAGTTTGCGTTTGCGTTCACCGGAGCTGCGGATCAACTGCGCGCCGATCATGGCCACGGAGGAGAGCAGCATCAGCCCGATGGCTATGTAGCTGAACGCGGTCGCCTGGCCGGGACGCAGGAACATCATGAGCATGCCGAGGGAGGTGAGGCCCATCGGCAGGTACGTCCACATGGCCGAGGTGTTCGGTTCCGCCTCCGGCAGCGTGGGCGGCTCCTGAAGGCCTATTTCACCCTCGGGCATGTCGGGGCCGCGACGGCGGGCGGGCCGACGGAACAGGACGGTGCTCACGCGGTGTGTCTCCTCGGGCTCGGCGCCTGCGGTCCCCGTCCCCGTGCGGTGTACGCGGGGCCCGGTGGACCGCTCTCCGCGCCTGGTGACGGCGGAGGGCCAAGGGTGGTCTGTGACCTGGTGTGTTGGTCACGGTAGTGTGCGCTACCTCCCTTTGGTACCCCGGCCCCTGGATAGGTGCTGCACCGTCATGACTGAAACTCCGGGCATATCGAGCCCCGGCCTGTGCCGACTCACGGTGAGGACACCGCAGCGCCTGCTCGACCTCGCGGTGCCGGTCGACGTTCCGCTGGCCGACCTCCTGCCCACGCTCCTGGACCACGCCGGCGAGGAACTCGCCGAGCAGGGAATCGAACACGGCGGCTGGGTCCTGCAACGCCTCGGCGGGGAACCGCTGGACGAGGAGAGCACGCCCGAGGCGCTGTCCCTGCGCGACGGGGAGACCCTCCACCTGCGGCCCCGGACCGAGGCCTTGCCCGCGATCCACTTCGACGACCTCGTCGACGGGGTCGCGAGCACCATGCGCGAGCGCCCGTACGGCTGGGACGCCCCGGCCGGCCGCCGGCTGCTGCGGACCGCGGCCGTACTGCTGCTGGCCGCCGGCTGGATCGTGTGCGCCCTGCCCGGAGGGGGCGGGCCGACCCGGGCCGCCGTCGCGGGCATCACGGGACTGCTGGTCCTGTTCGGCGCCGCCGCGGCCTCCCGCGCGGTCGGGGACTCGGCCGCCGGAGCGGCCCTGGGCGTGTTCGTGGCGCCCTACCTGGCGCTGGCCGGGGCCCTGCTGCCCGTGGGCGAGGCCGACGGCGGCGGGCAGTTGGGCGGAGCCCGGCTGCTGGCCGCGTCCGCCGCGGCCGCGGGCGGAGCGGTGCTGGCCGTGGCCGCGGTGGCGGCCTTCGTGCCGCTGCTGCTGTCGGTGGCGGTGATCGCCCTGGCGGGGGCGGTGTGGGGCACGCTGATGCTGACGCTGGACGTCGGCCTCGGGCCCGCCGCGAGCCTGGTGGCGGTGTTCGCCGTCGCCGTCGGCGGGCTGGTGCCCGGGCTGGCCTTCCGGCTGTCGGGGCTGCGCCTGCCGGTCCTGCCCTCCAACGCCGAGCAGTTGCAGGAGGGCATCGACCCGCACCCCCACGAAGGGGTCGTCAGCCGCACCGCGCTGGCCGAGGAGTGGATGACCGCCCTCTACGCGGCCGTCGGCCTGGTCTGCGCCCTGGCCCTCTCGGCACTGCTGCTGGACGAGCCGGGCACCCCGGCCCGGGTCACCGCGGGCGTGCTCAGCCTGCTCCTGCTGCTGCACTCCCGGGCCATCGGGAACCTCTGGCAGCGCCCGGCGGTCTTCCTGCCCGGCCTGTACGGACTGGTCCTCGCGGCCCTCACCGGCGCGTCCGCCCTCTCCCCCGGCAACCGGCCGGCGGTGCTCGTGACCCTGCTGGTGCTGGCCGGCGTGGCCATCGTCACGTCGTGGACCGTGCCCGGCCGCCGCGTCCTGCCCCACTGGGGACGGGCCGGGGACATCCTGCACACCTGCGCGGCGGTGGCGCTGATCCCGCTGGCGCTGTGGGTGCTCGGCGTCTACGGCGCCCTGCGCGCCATTTCCGGCTGACGGGGGGAACGACATGCAGTCGAGGAAGGACCAGGTCCAGGCCCACATGTTCGTCATGGGCCGGCTGACCAGTGGCATGCTGCGGCAGGACCCGGACGCCCCGGAGAGCCCGGTCGGCCGCACCAATCGCGGCCTGGCCTGGGGCATCGGCCTCGGCGTGGTGCTCGTCGTCGGCTTCGTGCTGTTCGGGCTGCTCTCGCCGGCCGGCACCAAGTCCTGGCGGACCGCGAACGCGCTGATCGTGGAGAAGGAGACCGGGACGCGCTACCTGTACCTCGACGGGCGGCTCCGCCCGGTACGGAACTACGCCTCGGCCCGCCTGATGTCCGAGAACCCGCTGGAGACCGTCACGGTCTCCTCGGCGTCCCTGCGCGGCGAGCCGCACGGCACCCCGGTCGGCATTCCCGGCGGCCCGGACGCGCTGCCCGAACCCGGTGACCTGGAGAAGGGCTCCTGGCAGGTCTGCGCCGACGAACCCCGGCCGACGGGCCCGGACGGCGCCGGCCGCACGGCCCGTACCTCGCTGCGCCTCGGCTTCGCCTCCGACGGCGAAGTACCGGGAAACCAGCAGGCGCTGCTCGTCGCCGGCCCCGACGGGACCCGGTACGCGCTGTGGGGGGACCGCCGGCTGCGGATCGGCGGGCACGGGGCCCAGCAGGCGCTGGGCTACTCCGCCGCCGTCCCCACCGCCGTCTCGGCCGCCTTCCTGGACAGCGTGCCCGCGGGCGCCGATCTGACCGCCCCGGAGACCGAGGGCCGCGGTACGGACACGGGCACGGTCGGCGGCGCGGCCGCCCGGGTGGGCCAGGTCTTCGCCCTCTCCTCCCCCGGCACCGCCCAGCAGTACTTCCTGCTGGAGGCGGCCGGACTGCGCCCGCTCTCCGCGCTCGCGGCGGCCCTCGTCCTGGGCGACGACCGCACGGCCGCCCAGGCGTACCCGGGCCGCGTCCCGGTGGCGCTGGCGCTGAGCGCCGACGAGCTGACCCGCCGCCAGGCCCCGGCCGGAAAGGGCGGATCGGACCCCGCGGACTGGCCGTCCACCGCCCCGGGTGCGCTGGCCGTGACCCCCGGTTCGCAGCTCTGCGCCCAGATCCAGCCCGAGGGCACCACCCCCCGGATCCGCATCGCCCTGGTACGGGAGGGTGCGGGAGCCCCGGCCCCCGCGGCCGGTCCGGAGATCGCGCGGGCCTGCCTGCCGGTGGACGGGATCGCGGTCCGCCCGGGAGGCGGGGCGCTGGTCCAGGCACTGGGCGCCGGTGGCGGCGTACGCGGGACCACGACGTACCTGGTCACCGACGTCGGCGTGAAGTACCGGCTGCCGGACGTCACCGCCGTGGAGCGGCTCGGGCTGAAGGGCGGGCACGCCCAGGCCGTGCCGTCGAGGCTCCTGGACATGCTGCCCACGGGCCCGCGGCTCGACGTGGACACGGCGATGGGACGTCAGCCCGCGGCGGCCGCCGGGGGTTTGAAACCAGCCGACTCCTCGTGTGAGTGAACCCGCGGCGGAATTCCACCGTCCTCCCCGTTGATGACCGGTCGTTCACGCGTCCGAACATCAGAGGAAGCTCAAAAGACCACTCGTCTCGTTGCAGCGTCCACACAAGTGTTCTTACCATCAGCCAGCACGCGGACGGGTGTTCCACCCGTTCCGCCCCACGCCCTCGTGGCCGCGCCAGACAAGGAACCCCATCATGGCGACTCCGCCGCCTCCCGGTAGCACCCAGACTTCGGACCAGAGCGAGAACCAGCGCGGCTACAACGCCCTCCAGCAGGCCAAGACGGGCGTGGAAAGGGCCCAGAGCGACGTGAAGACGGTCATGGACGGCCTGATCAAGGCCTACGGCGGCGCCGACGGCAACGCGTTCCAGGGCCTGCTCAACGAGTGGAGCGGCCAAGTGGACCTGATCACGCGGAGCATGGGCGAGATGATGCAGACGCTGACCGAGACCGGGCAGGCGCAGTCGCGCACCCAGGGCCAGATCAACGACTTCATCCAGGAAGCCAGGCGCTCCTCGATCTCCCAGGGTGCCCAGAACCGGCTCAACCCCTGAGCCGTTCGCTCCAGCCCTGAGCCGGCGGCCCAACTCCTGAGCCGCCGAGCCCCCGTCACCTCTCCGTCAGCCCGCCGCCCGAGGAGCCCCTCATGCCCGACTTCTACTCCAACAAGACCGACGGCGTCATCCACGTCCAGTACCAGCACGTCGACCGTGCCGCGGAGGACATGCGGATGCAGACGACCGCGATCCAGAACACCGTCAAGGCCCTCAACGAGGAGCTGGCCGGCCTCCGCGGCGCCTGGCAGGGCCAGGACGCCGCCGTCTACGGCCAGAAGCAGATCGACTGGAACAACGCCTCGGACGGCCTCGGCGCCATCCTCACGAAGCACAGCGACCTGCTGAACATGATCACCGAGATCTACAAGAAGCACGAGAACCGCAGCGCCGACCAGTGGAACAACGTCCGCGTCCGCTGACCCGCCCCGCCAGCGGCGCCGCCGGCCCCGGCGGGCGGCGCCGGGACGTACCCGCACCCCCCGCCGCGCCGCCCGGGAGAGAGAGAACATGGCCGAAGGCATCGATCTGTCCCATCTCGACAAGGACAGCCTGGAGAAGTTCAGAACGGACAGCCTCGAGGGGGTCGCCGCCTTCCTGGCGCGCCTCGCGACGCTGACGAGCACGGCACCGGCGGCGGGCGTCCCCACTCCCGTGCCGCTGCTGGCCCGAGCGCTGGCGGACCCCGACGGCCCCTGGGCGCCGAACCCCCCGCGGTTCGGCAGGCTGCGGACCAATGACGCCAAGGAGGAGACACCGATCGACGGGACGCCGTTCGTCAAGTTCATGACGAACTCCTCCACATCGCTGGGCGCGATCCTGACCAAACAGAGGACCCTCTTCACCGAGATCGACGACGAACTGATCCACACGATCAAGGAACTGGGCGATGCCCAGGGCGAAAGCCTCGACGGGATCACCGGGCAGGACTTCCTCACCGACTGGAAGGACGTCAACGGGGTGTTCACGCCCGACAAGAAGCCCGCGCCCCCGACCCCGCCTCCGACCGCCTGACCGTCCCAGCACCCGTCGCGTTCCCCGAAAGGGCCCCCTCCCCCCATGGCAACACCGCCCCCGCAGCCCCAGACCCGGTGGGAATACGTCGTCCAGCAACTCACCAGCTTCGCGGGCGGCAAGCGCGAGGACGTCGGGAAGGTGGGGAGCACCGGCGACCAGACCGTTCCCGGGACCGGCTGGCTGAGGGCGAAGTGCGAAGTCACCCACCTGACCAGTGTCGCGAGCGACTACGACCAGCTCTCGGACAACGCGACCAAGGGTCCCGAACGGATCATCAAGTTCTACGACATCGACCACGACGGCACCGGGGTCAAGAAGTACTGGAAGATCACGCTGAGCGTTCCCTGGAACGAGGGCGGCAACGACTTCAGCAACAGGGGGAAGGCCGGCGCCTACGACTGGGGATACGGCGAAGCCCTCAAGGCCTTCATCGACAAGGGAACCACCGCGAACCTGGATCTCAAGTACTCGGGCGTCCCCGCCGTCGAGGCCAAGGACGCCGTGCAACTGGCCTCGATCCTGGACGCGGCGAAGTCGTTCGACGAAGTGCGCACCTTCTTCATCGACTACCAGAAGAAGATCGAGACCTGGTCGAAGAGCCTCGGCGGGGACGACGCCGCCTGGAAGGGCACGGCGGCGGACGTCTTCCGCACCCTGATCCAAGGGCTGGACCTCGGGTACAAGGAGCTCGGCGAGGACCTCACCGCGACCCGGGGACTGAGCACCGTCACGCTGGGAAACCTGGCCGCCGTCACCTCGGACAGCACCACCGGCCGGGAGATCCTGCGGTGCGCCAAGGCCATCCACGACGCCGCGACGAAGCTGCACCAGGCCTGGGAGACGTGGTCGGCCTCCAGCCCGACCCAGCCCGCCACCTTCACTCCGACGCACTTCCTCGACGTGGAGATCGACAAGGTCGTCAAGTACATCAACTCCGAGAACATCCAGAAGGTGACTTCGGACGGCAGCAAGCTCGTCATGGGCACAGGGTTCTCCATCTACTACGAGCCGTTCGGCGACCTGACCCATCAGGAGGCCTGGCAGAAGCTCGCCCAGCAGGCCTACCTGGACTGGGTGGCGAACCTGCTGACCCTCGACACGGCCGCGACCGTGCAGGCCAGCGCGCTCAACAACGCCTTCGCCGACCTCGAGTACGCCACCAGCTCCTTCACCTTCAACCCCGGTTTCACCGACCTGGGGACCAAGTACGCCGAGAACACGGCGAAGAACAAGCAGAAGGAGCTGGAGGAGAAGGGCGGGGGCGAGGGCGGGGACAAGGGGCCGCCCAAGCTCGACCCGAACGCCATCGGCGATGGCGGCGGGAGCGGCGGTGACAAGAAGGGCAAGGTCCCTCCGCCCGGTCTGGGCAACGGCGGCAAGCCGCCGCCCCAGCTCGGGATCAACCCGCCCGGGCTCGGCCTGGGCAACACCGTCCGCAACCCCGACGGGTCCGTCACCGTACGCAACCCCGACGGTTCGTACACCACGACGTATCCGGACGGACACAAGGAGAGGACTCCCCCCGGGTCGCCTCCGCCGTTCCTGGGGGTGAACCCGCCCGGCACCGGTACCGGTCCCAGGGTTCCGCTGAAGACCGTCAAGGGCCCGGACGGCAGCACCACCGCGTACAACCAGGACGGCTCCCGTACGGTCACGCACAAGGACGGGACCACCACGACGATCGGCCGCGACGGCACGACCACGACGGTGAACCCGGACGGCTCCACCACCGTCCTGCACAAGGACGGCAGCGAGACGGTCAGTTACCCGGACGGGACCAGGACCACGATCCGCCCGGACGGCAGCGCCGTCACGCAGTTCAAGGACGGCTCGACGCAGCTCCGCGCCACCGACGGCACCTTGACCACCACCGATCCCGAGGGCAACAAGACCGTCAACCGCCCGGAGGCGGGGCAGACCGTCCACAACCCCGACCGTTCGACCACGACCTTCAACAAGGACGGCTCGGCCACGACGGTCCACACCAACGGGACCAGGACCACCGTGAGTCCGAACGGAACGGTCACCACGATCGACCCCGACGGCACGAAGACGGTCTCCCACCTGGGCAGGAACACCTCGACCATCGAGTACGCGGACGGTTCCGTGGCCAAGGTGGACAAGGACGGCACGGTCGTCACCACGTACAAGGACGGCACCTCCACCAAGCTCGGCCCGGACGGGACCTACACGACCACCGAGCCGGACGGGGACAAGAAGACCGAGCACCTGAACCCGCTGGGCGGGAACGCGGGCGCGGACACCAAGCACAACCCGGATGGCTCCACGACCACGAAGTACCCGGACGGCACGGTGGACCAGAAGTTCCAGGACGGCGGCCACAAGATCACCTACCCGGATGGGCGGACGGTCACCACGGACGCCGCCGGCCGGACGGTCTCGGTCACGGGCGGCCCGTCGGGTCTGGGCCCGAACCCCGGCTCGGGCAGGCTCAGCGACTTCGACTACTACGACTACCCGGACGACTACCGCACGTCGGGGTCCTCCCTGTCGGGCGGCGGCTACGGATCGGGCGGCCCGTCCGCGCCGACCCCGCTGGGCGCCAACCCCCTGGGGCACACCCTCACCCCGCCCGGCACGGGTCCGGGCTCGGGTACGGCCGTCCCCGGGGAGCGCACCCGGGGGGCCGCGCTCAACGAGGCGGCGGCCACCCGCGGCCGCGCCGCCCAGCTCGCCGCCGAGGAGGCCGCCGCGCTGCGCCGGCCCGCCACCACCTCGGGCGGGATGCCGATGATGCCGCCGATGGGCGGCGGCATGGGCGGCGGGGGCCAGAGCACGCAGAGCGAGGAGCGCGAACGCGCCACCTGGGTCAGCGAGGACGAGGACGTCTGGGGCACCGACGAGGGCGGCGTCTCCGCGGTGATCGGGCGGTGAACCCGGCCGGCGCAAGAGCCGTCGGGGGAAGAGTCGTCGGGGGACGAGGGCCGGTGTCCGACCGGTACCGGTACGCAGCACACGAACGAGGAGGGACGCAGGGATGAGCAATCCCCTGGAAGAACGGCTGGCGGAGGCGCTGGCGGAGTTCGAGGAGACCCGGGGCCGCCTGGACGCGGCCGCGGCGGAGGCGGCCGCGATATCCGTGACGGTCACCGCCAAGGACCGCACGGTGGAGGCGACGGTCGGGGCGCAGGGCGAGCTGACGGGCCTGCGCTTCCCCACCTCGCGGTACCGCACGATGGCTCCGGCGGAGCTGGCGAACGCGGTGATGACCACCATCTCCTCGGCCCGCGCCCAGGCCGCCTCCCGACTGCTCGACGTGTACCGGCCCTTCGGGCCCATTCCCGGGATGTCCCCGGACGCGCCGGGCGGTTTCGGGCCGGTGGACTGGGAGGACCTGTTCGCGCCGCTGCGCGAGGACCCGGACCTGGTGGTCCCGTCCTCCCGCGCGGCCACCGGCCCTTCCTCCGGCGGGGCCCTGCTGGACGAGCTGGTGGACGACGAGGACGGCACGACGGACACGGCGGCGGGGGCGGGACGGTGAGCGAACTCGACGTCGACAGCGAGGGCCTGAACCGCGGCGGCGAGGCCGTGAAGGACGTGGGCGGCGTGCTGAAGGTCGCCCGCGACGAATACATGGACAAGATCACCAGCTACCGCGGCTGCTGGGGCACCGGCGAGTTCGGCGAGGCCTTCGCCAAGAAGTACTACCAGGGGCTCGGGCCCGTCGTGGACGGGACCGCGGCGCTGGTCGAGGCCCTCGAAGCGAGCGGCCAGAGCCTCGGCGACACCTCCAAGAAGTTCAAGAAGACCCAGCAGGACGTCATCGACCACGTCAACAACCCCACGAAGAAGCGCTGATCCTCCATGTCGCTGCAGTTTCCCCCCGAGTGCGCCTGGCTGTTCGCGGCCCTGACCGGTGAGATCCCTCCGGACGGTGACGAGGACAAGCTGTTCGCCCTCGCCGAGGCGCACAAGGGGCTGCACGGGAAACTGAACGGTGAGGTCCAGCAACGGGTGGCCGACGCACTCGGCTACACGAAGAAGAACTTCAACGGCACCGCCGCCGAGATGTACCAGGAGGCGATGAAGTCCTTCCTCGGCGGCCAGAAGGGGCTCGACTACTTCAACTCCGTCACGGAGCAGGCGGAGTTGGTCGCCACCTTCACCCGCAAGAGCGCGACCCAGCTCCAGTACACCAAGTACATGATCATCGCCCAGCTGGTGGAGCTGCTGGTCGAGGCCGCGGTGGCGCTGGCCCTGTCCTTCTTCTTCGGGGCGTCCATCGGCGCGTACCTGCAGAAGCAGGCCATCGTCCGGCTGATCATCCGCACCCGGCTCGGGCGGATGATCGTCGCGCTGCTGATGCACGAGATCATCAACGTCGGCATGGGCGTGGTCATGGACGCGCTGAGCCAGTGGACGCAGCTCAACCAGGGCACCCGCGACGAGTGGGACAGCGAGCTCACCAAGAACGCGGCGCTCTCCGGGGCCGTGCAGGGCGCGCTGGCGGGTCCCTTCCAGGCGCTGGGCGGCCTGTTCAGCAAGCTCCTGGCGAAGATGTTCGGCGACGACGCCGGCCGGCTGATCGGCAAGCAGCTCGACGAGGTCCTGCCGCCGCCCAAGGGGCTCGGCGACGGCGCGGGCAAGAACCTGGGCAAGAAGGCCGGCGACCTCGCACCGCCGCCCCCGCCCAAGAAGAAGGTCGGTGACGACGTCGCTCCGCCGCCCCCGCCGAAGAACAAGGCGGGCGACGGCGCCACCCCGCCTCCGCCGCCCCCGAAGCCGGGCGACACCCCGAAGCCGAACACGAACAAGGACCTGCCGCCCCCGCCGCAGTCCTTCGGCAAGGACATCACGGACATCTTCCGCAACCGCCTGCCGGGCACCGCGGGCCCGAACCCGGAGAAGGCGGCACGCAACTTCATCAAGGACGTCGGGGACGCCTTCGAACGACGCTTCGGTGGCCCGGAGGCCCGGGAGGCCGGCCGGCAGTGGGCGAAGACCCTGCTCATGGGGACCGGGCGCAAGGAGCTGCCCGACGCGCTGGGCGACGCGCTGAAGCCGATCTCCAAGCACCTCGACGACGGGGCGATGAAGGCCCTCACCCAGGGCACGGCGGACGCGATGGGCCAGAGCATCCTGCAGTCGATGAGGGGCGGGCTCGTGCGCGGCCTGTTCGAGGGCGCCCACGCGGCGGTCTCGGAGGGCACGTACAACCTGATCTTCTCGGAGGAGCACACCTTCAAGACGTCCGGGCTGACCTTCGGCTCCGGCTTCGTCGAGGGCCGCCTGGGGCACCTGCTGGAGACCGGTGGCGACAAGCTCGGGATGTCGCTGCGCGGCTCCCTCGGGATGGACAAACCGGACTTCGGCCACGGCGGGAGCGGCGGTTCCTCGGGGCTCACCGACGACATGCAGGATCTCGGCCTGGACGAGTTCTTCGCGGAGCCGGACACCGGCAGCCTCACCGACGACATGGCCGACCTCGGCCTGGACCAGCTCTTCGCCGAGAAGGACGACGACCTCGACTACCTGGACGTCGACGAGGACCCGGACTACCTCGCGGGCGAGGGCGGCCCGTCGGGGGCCGCCCGGGACACCTCGCAGAGTGCCCCGATTCCGGTCGCCACCACCTCCGCCCCCGCCCCGGGAGCGCCCGGCGGCCCCGCTCCGACCGCGGCGAACACACCGACCGTCTCGAACACACCGACCGCGGCGAACAACCCGGCCGGAGCGAACGGGCCGGCGAACCAGGCCTCCCCGAACACCGCCGGGCAGAAGGCCGCGGTCGACCCGGCGTCCCCCACGGCCCCCGGTACCGACGGGGACACCGCCCACGCCCCCGCGAGTCAGCCGGCCGGTCTCGTCACCGAGAGCGGGGCCCTGTCGGGCGAGGACACCGCCCCGGTGAAGGAGGGCGGCAGCGACGGCGACACGGCGAAGCGGCCGACGGCGGAGGGGAACACGGACGCCCCCCGTCCCTCCACCGAGAGCGACAAGCAGGCCTGGGAGTCCACCGGCCGCGACGAAGACGGCACGACCGTGACGGAGCGCGCCGAAGGGAACGATTCCGTCATCACGGAGGAGAGCACCCCGGGCATCCCGGTCACCACCACGTCCGCGCCCACGTTGACGTCCACGTCCACGGCGGACGACGGCTCCCGGTCCCAGGGAAGGCTCGCCGACGACCCGGGGAGCGTGGCCTGGGACACCAGCCGGTCCCCCCGCCGCGCGGAGACGGCAGCCGACACCGTCACCACGTCGGAGCAGGACGGCCCCGAGCCCTCACCCACCCTCCCGGTCCCGCCGCGCGCGCCCGCGCGCCCGTCCGCCGAAGATCTGGTGTTCCTCACGCAGCCCCACTACGCGTCCGGCGACCAGTTCGGCATCGCGGCCGCCCTCATCGCCGACGAGAACCTCTCGGTCATCCTGACCTACGAGGACGCGGCGGACATGACGAAGGCCGAAGGGATCCGCTCCTTCTACAGGGCTTCCGGGATTCCCGACCACCGCATCCACGTCGTCATGACGTCCGAGCGGCTGAAGGAAATCACCGCGGAGACGGACAAGGGAACGCTCCCGGTCAAGCTGACCAAGAAGAACCAACTCGGTGTCGGGGACGCCACGAAGCGCGTCGGCAAGGACTTCAGCACCGAACTCCGGGAGAAAGTGCGCGCGGCCTGGAAGGTCGGTCCCGACGCCGAACGGGACACGGCCATCACCACCTGGCTCAACAGCAAGGGCGTCACCCTGAACGACGGCGACAAGGTCGCCGTCCTGTGGTCACGCTTCAGCGGCAAGAAGCACGAAGTGCACATCGAGCACGACACCAGCTACCTCGGCATCGCCCAGATCATCGCCGGCCTCGGCGACATGAAGGCCGTCCTCATCGTCGGCGACTCCGGCCACACCCCCGCCGGCAAGGCCAAATACCTGACGATCTCCGCCTACTTCAACACCGGCGCCCTCCCCGGTGCCGAAGGCGGCACCCGCCCAGAGGGCTTCAACGCGCAGGTCGCCGACCTCACCGAGTTCTGGAAGGACGAGACCGTCCACAGCTGGGGCGGCCACACCCGCACCGGCCAGTTCCAGCTCTTCGACCACCTCGCCCGCAACGCCACCACCCGCCACCTCGGCTTCCGCAGCGGGAACCTCGAAGCCATGGCCCTCATGGGCTTCGAGGTCCGCTACCTCGAGGAACCCAACAGCGAAATGGGCGGCGCCCGGATGGCCGTCTGGCATGCCGACCCGGCGGCCACCGCCAACAGCACCGACGGCACGAGCCGGACCAGCGAGAACGGCCTCGCCCCCGGCTACGAACGCCTGATCGTCACCCACTCCCCCACCCGCTCCGGGCAGCACCAGAAGGACCTCCCCCTCGACCTCCGCAAGGACGCCGAAAAGCATGCGGTCTGGCACGACAGCGGCAAACTCGCCAAACACCTCGAGCTGAACGAAACGGGCGACGAAGCCGCCCTCTCCCGGCCCAAGGGCTTCACCGACGAAGACCTCGCCAACATCGACGCCTTCCTCCGCCACGGCGACCCCGGCGCCGGACTGAACCCGGAGCTGAGGGTGCGAGTCGCCGAGATGGCGGCCGACGTCGCGGCGCAGACGAAGAAGATCGACGAGCTCACGAAGGAGATCGCGGTCGCCGACAGGGGCATCCAGAAGGCGCTCGCCACGGGCGGTACTCCGGCAACCTCGCAGAGCACGGCGCCCGTCACCACATCGGCCTCGACCGCGACCACGGGCCCGGCCACTACGCCGGCCACAACTTCAACCACGACCCCGGCCTCGACCCCGGCCTCGCCCCCGGCCTCGCCCCCGGCCTCGACCTCGACCTCGACCTCGACCTCGACCTCGACCTCGACCTCGACCTCGACCTCGGCCTCGGCCTTGAGGATCGTGGCGCAGCACGAGCGTAAGAAGGCGGCGTTCCAGGAGCAGCTCACCCGGAGTCAGAACCGGCTGCTGGAACGTCAGACCGAGTTCGCCGGCCTCTTCTCGTCCGAGGCGGGCCACGACCGGCTGTCCGTCCTGCGGGCCCGCAACATCCACGGCCAGTCCGTGGCCCACCTCCTGAACGAACCGCAGCAGCAGCCGAATCCGGCGGACACCGACGAAACCCCCGAGTCCCGTCTCGCCCCGGAGAACACCCCGGACTGGACGAGCAACCAGGCGCCGAGGGGACAGAACCGCGGCGACTCCTCCGGGAACAACGGTGCCAACCGTGGTCAGGACACCGGCCGGGGCGGGAACACGAACGTCAGAGGCCGAGGCAGGGGCCGAGGCGCGAACCAAAGCGGCGGTAGCGACAGCACCAGCACGTCCGCCCGCGGCGGCGCCACAGGCACACCCGGCCGTGGCGGCCAGCAGCCGGGCCGCGGTGGCCGGCCCACCACCGGTGTCGGCAACAGGGGCACGGGCGGTACGAACCCCACCCCGGGCGGCTCCATGCACTCGACCCGCGGCGGCTCCACGCCCTCTCCCCGCGGCGGCGCCGTCCCCTCGGTCCGCGGCGGCCGCGCGCCCCGCCCGGCCGCGCCCGCCCCGGCCACCGCTCCCGAGGTGACCTCGATCGCGTACAACAACCCCCGCTTCGCCGCTCTCATCGGCGGGCAGGGTCAGGGACAGGGCACGCTGTCGGCCTCGGAGTACCACGCCCGCGTTCTCCGGAGCGTCGAGGGGGGCCACCCGACGTCGTACGTCGTCAACGCGGTCGTCGGCCACGAGGCGATGAAGCAACCGGGCCAGCTCCAGGGGTTCATCAACTCCGTCCTCGAAGGCCTGTCCCCCGAGATGCGCGAACGGGTCGCGATCGTCGTCGGCGTCAACGGGCAGGTACAAGAAGGCGATGCCGCCGCCACCCAGCCGATCCACGACGCGATCACCGAGGCAACGGCCGACATCGTCTGCCCGGTGCCTCTCGCCGTCGTCGCCACGCCGCTCCCCCCGTCGTCGAGCTTCCCCTACGGCACCGCCCGGAACGTCACGCTGACGAGTACGGCCACGCGACAGGCGCTGCACGCACTCCTCGACCGCAACACCCACCCGTACGTCTCGTTCATGGACTTCGACGCCTACCCGCACACCACCCCCTCCGGGCCGCACGTCTTCGATCACTTCGAGGCGCGACTCGGCTTCGGGCGGATGACGGGCCCCGAGTCCCAGGGTCTTCTGCCGCCCCTGCGGCCCCTGCTCATGTCCGGCGGCTACCGAATTCCGCCCTCCGGCGACCACGACGGGCGCACCCGGCTTGCCGAGGAGACCGGCGAACGGTGGGAGAGCGCGAAGGATCGCGCTCAGCTCGGGAAGGCTCCCGAGGACATCAACGAGAGGATCGAGGACTTCGACCAGGAGATCCGGCACGACATGAACGCGCGGAGCAGGATGGCCGCCCTGGCACCGTTCATGCCCTACTCGCCCGAGCCGAACCTCTTCGTCGACGGGCCGGCGACCCTGCTCAGGGGCGAGCCCGGCCAGTTCGACACCGTCAGGTTCAGCCCTGGAGCCGCGGAGTTCAACGGGCTGGCGAACAGCCTCATGCGCCTGGCGGCCTGGGAGATCCGGGCGAACGACACCTCCGCCGGACCCGACATCTCCCTCCCCGCGCCGGCGGACCCGAACGCGCCCGCCCCGCGGACCACCGGCACCACCGGCCCCACCCCTCCTCCGGCCACCCGCCTGCGGATCGCCGCCGAGAGCCTGCGCCCCTCGGTGCGGGGCACGGCGTTCGTCGTCGACGTCAATGACGCCGCCACGCAGACCGACCTGTCCCGTCTCTACTTCAGCATGCTCAAGTCCCGTCGCCAGACGGCGCTCAAGGAGAACCTCGACGAGGCGGCGGTGCCCCGGCACACGCTCAGGATCCAGCAGAGCCACCTCAACCCCACCCCCTACCCGAGGCTCTTCCACGAGGCGAATCCCGCCACCAAGACCATGAAGTACGGGCAGCTCTCCGCTCTGCGCGACTCCGGGGACCTGCTCCGCGCGGACTCGCTCAACACCGTCGAGGCCCTCGACGCCTTCGAGGCGATGGCCCTCCAGAGCACGGTGTCGTTGTCGTCCACCCTCGGCACGGGACCCGATGCCACCGTCGAGTTCGGACTGTCGCGCGATCTGCGCCGGCTGCACACGATGAACCTGCTGTACACCACGGACGAGGGCGTCCTCCAGCGCACCTTCCACGAGGTGGCCGCCACCTACCTCGCCGAGGCCTCGCCCCAGGCACTCACCGCCCGACCGGAGTCCTTCTTCGGAGCGCTCACCTCGGAGCTCACCCGGGACACGGGGGACACCGGGGACACCGACGCCTCCGCGTCGCCGGTCCTGCGGCCCCACCCCGAGGCCCACCCCGACATCAGGCGGATGCTCCGGCACCTTCAGGAGCAGCACCAGGACACCCCGGCCGCCCGCGAACTGATCGCACGGGCGGCGGAGCACGGCCTGACGGTGGAGGACCTGTCCACCCGCCTGTTCACCGGCCGCGTCCACCCGATGACCCACACCCTCGACCATTACATCGCCCCGCCCCGGACCCCCGGATCGAGCCGGTCGACCGACGGCACCTTCGCGCTCGACGCCGCCGCGACCTTCCTGTTGGACCTGTACGCGGGTGCCCTCGCCCGCCCCCTGGACGTCACCGGCCCCGACGGCACGACCCTGCGCTTCGCTCCCCCCGAGTCCACCGCGGCGCCGCTCCGCGTCCGCTGGAAGGCCGGCGCGGGCTGGGTCGCGCAGACCCGCGCGGGAACGGACTCCACGGACGACGGGGCCCCGGGCCCGTCCGCGAACTCCGGTACGCAGGGCGGGGGATCAGCCGCTCCGAGGCCCGGTTCGAGCGAGCAGGACCGGGACGTCCGCGGTGGCGGAAACACGCGTACGGGAGCGGTTCCCGACGCGGGCACGGACCCCACGCGGTCCGGCGCCGGTACGCCGAGCGGGCGCAGGCCGGGCGAGTTCGTCACCACGGCCGTCACCGAACGGGAACTCCGGGCCTTCCACGGGGCGAAGACCGCCGCGGTCCACACCGAACGCTTCGACCCGAAGCTCCGCCAGCTCAACCCCCGTCCCGGTCACCTCGACGGGTCCGTCACCCTCATCCGCAACCACGTACGGCGTGAGCAGCTCGCCGACGGCCGCACGGTCCGCCACTTCTTCATCACGCTCCCCTTCAAACTCGCCGACGGTCTCACCACGACCGACCTCACCCGGCACCAGGAGCAGGTCCAGAAGATCCTCGACAGCCACACCAACTCCGGCTACCGGCTGCCCGAAAGCGGCGACCAGCTCCGCATCACCGCCGAGTTCATCCACGCCCCCCAGCACGGCGAAGCGGTCACCCTCACCCAGAGCCGGAATCCCGGCCGCGCCGATCAACTGCACTGGGACGTCAACGACGACGACGCCACCCTCACCCACGAACTCCTCCACTACCTCGGCCTCGCCGACGAGTACGCCGACACCCACGAAGCGGACCCGCACCTCTTCCGCCGCAACGACCGGGCCGGCGCGGTCCGCACCGAGGGGCTCATGGCGAACACCCGCCAGGAGAACCTTCGCCACCTCCCCCACGACTACCTCGCCACGATCGAAAGGGTCAGCAACAACGCCGTCATCCCCCTTCACACGACCACCCCCACCACCCCCACCACCCCCGCTACGCCCTCTTCCCCCACGCGCCCCGCCACCACCAGTCGCGACACCACCCACCTCCCCCCTGACCGCACGCCCCACCAACCCCCGAACCGAGCGCCCGCCGTAAAGCCGGTGTTCCTCACGCAGCCCCACTACGCGTCCGGTGACCAGTTCGGCATCGCGGCCGCCCTCATCGCCGACGAGAACCTTTCGGTCATCCTGACCCATGGAGTGGGAAATCCGTCGCACAAGGCGGCCGCCGACGGCATGGCCGCCTTCTACAAGGCTTCCGGGATTCCGGACCACCGCGTCCACGTCATCGAGACGGCCGCACGGCTCAAGGAAATAACCGTGCAAACCGAAGCCGGTCCTCCCCTCACGGTCAAGCTGAACAAGAGGAACCAGCTCGGTGTCGGGGACGCCACGAAGCGCGTCGGCAAGGACTTCAGCACCCGTCTCCGCGAGGACGTGCGCGCGGCCTGGAAGGTCGGTCCCGACGCGGAACGGGACGCGGCCATCACCACCTGGCTCAACAGCAAGGGCGTCACCCTGAACGACGGTGACAAGGTCGCGGTCCTGTGGTCGCGCTTCAGCGGCAAGAAGCGCGAAGTGCACATCGAGCACGACACCAGCTACCTCGGCATCGCCCAGATCATCGCCGGTCTCGGCGACATGAAGGCCGTCCTGATCGTCGGCGACTCCGGCCACACCCCCGCCGGCAAGGCCAAGTATCAGACGATCTCCGCCTACTTCAACACCGGCGCCCTCCCCGGCACCGAGGGCGGCACCCGCCCGCAGGGCTTCGACGCCCACGTCGCCGACCTCACCGAGTTCTGGAAGGACGAGAGCGTCCGCGACTGGGGCGGCCACACCCGCACCGGCCAGTTCCAGCTCTTCGACCACCTGAACCGCAACGCCACCACCCGCCACCTCGGCTTCCGCAGCGGAAACCTCGAAGCCATGGCCCTCATGGGCTTCGAAGTCCGCTACCTGGAAGAGCCCAACAGCGAAATGGGCGGGTTCCGCATGACCGCCTGGCACACCGATCCGACGGTCACCTCCACCCACGACGACGGTACGAACCGCACAGCCGAGAACGGCCTCGCCCCCGGTTACGAGCGCCTGATCGTCACCCACTCACCCACCCGCTCCGGGCAGTACCAGAAGGACCTCCCCCTCGACCTCCGCAAGGACGCCGAGAAGCACGCCGCCTGGCACGACAGCGGCAAACTCGCCAAGCACCTCGAGCTGAATGAAACGGGCGACGAAGCAGCGCTCTCCCGGCCCAAGGGCTTCACCGACGAAGACCTCGCCAACATCGACGCCTTCCTCCGCCACGGCGATCCCGCCGCCGGACTGAACGACACCGTCAAGGAGGCCGTCGAGGCGCTGGCGGTGCGGGCGGCTGCCATCGCCGCGTCCGACCATGCCCTACGAGAGCGGATGGGCAGGGAGTTCGCGGAGCTGCTGGCCGGTCTCCCCGATCACGAGCGCATCGACGTCCTGCGGGCCCGCAACATCTACGCCCAGTCCGTCGCCCACCTGCTCCAGAGCCCGGCCCCGTCCGGCCCGACGACCGGCGCTCCCGGGACGGCGGCCCCCGAGACCGCGGCCCCACAGACGGCCACCCCCGACACCACGGCATCGAGCCCGGCCGGCGAGGCCGCCGCACAGCAACGCCTCGCCCCCGACGACGCTCCCCTCCTGCCCCCCAGCAGCGCCCCCGGCTCCAGCTCCTCGGCGATGGAGCTCGACGACACGCCCAGCCTCCCCTGGTACGCCTCCGGGGCCCCGGGCGCCCGGCCGTACGCGTACGTCAACCCGGCCTTCGACGGCCTGGCACGCAACGCCACCCGCAGCCCGATGTCCGCCGGGGAGTACCACCACTGGGTGGGCGAGAGCGTCCGGCAGGGCCGCGAGATCTCCTACGTCGTCAACGCCATGGTCAGCCACCGGACCCTCAGCGAGTCCCCCGAGTTGCTCGAACGGTTCCTGCACCACGTGCAGGACGGCCTGCCCGAGCGGTACCGGGGCCGCGTCGCGGTGGTCGTCGCCGTCAACGGCGGCGAGAAGTCCGCGACGAAGGTGGAGGCAAAGAAGACCTCCATGCGCGCGCAGGCGGAGGTGCGGATCCACGACGCGATCCAGGCCGCCGCGGCGCGGACCTCGTTCTCCCTGCCCCTGGCCCTGGTCCCCACCCCGCTGAACCCGTGGCCCGACAAGTTCCCCTACGGAACCGCCCGCAACGCGCTCCTCGTCGCCGATGCCAACCGCCAGGCCCTGCGCGCCTTCATGGACGGGGGCACCCATCCGTACGTGTCCTTCATGGACTTCGACGACTATCCCCACCATGCCCCGGACGGCAGCCACATCTTCGCGCAGCTGGACCGGGAAACGCGCTTCGACGAGGACGGGGCGCTCTCGGCCACCGACTCCGACCGCGCCGGTGACGGGGACGGGGACGGCCACGCGGAGTTCTCGGCGCCCCGCATCGACGAGCCGACCGCGCGGGACTTCAGGACCCTGTCGCCGGAGGAGATCGCGGCCCAGCCGCCGGCGGCTCTCCCGCCCCTGCGCCCGTACCTGATGTCGGGCGGTTACTTCGCCCCCGTCACCCCGGAGGGAAAGGCCCGGTTGCTGCGGGACACCGAGACGCGGGTGCGGCAGGAGAACGCCGAGGCCGAGGCGGCGTACCCCAAGCAGCTCGCCGCCTTCGAGAAGAAGCGGACCGCCCAGCAGAAGCAGGCGACGCAGAAGGGGACGGCGCCGGTGGTGGAGAAGGATCCCCCCACCCGGCCGACCCCCCGGACCTCCCCGACCGACGTCAACGATCCGGACGTGCTGACGTTCGACCGCGCCGTCCTGCGCGACATGAACGCCCGTGACCGCCAGGCGGCCATCGCCCCCCAGCTCCCCTACTCCCCCGAGCCGAACCTCTTCGTCGACGGCGCCGCCGTCCTGCTGGAGAGCGACGCCGTCGGACCGGTCCGCTTCGGCACCGGGGGAGGCGAGTTCCACGAGCTCAGCGAGAGCCTGATGGAACTGGCCGCCTGGGACCTCGCCCGGGAACTCGGGACGGGGAACACCCCCGCCCCGGGGACCGCGGCCCGTGCGCACGGCTACGAGCAGGCCATCGCTCCGCTGCGGAGCGCCGCCGAGAACCTGGTACCGCCCACCCGCGGTCTCGCCTTCCACACCGGTTTCCGCCACAACGCCACCCAGACCGACCTGTCCCGGCTGTTCGCGGGCAAGCTCCGGGGCATGCTGCCCCAGGACCACGAGGGGCTTCCCAATCCCATGGCCCGGCTGTTCAACCGGGGCGAGGGGGACACGTACACCGCCCGCGGCGAGGAGGTCAGGAGGATGCGCGCGGGCCTCGGGCTCTCTGCCGTCCGCAAGGGGCAGGACAGCACGGCCGCCGAGGCGGACCCGTTGCGCCCCCACTTCCACCCCGGCAGACGCGTCTGGAAGGAACGGATGTGGGACCTCGTCCCGGCCGCCGCCGATCCGGGCCCCCGCCTGCCCCGGGCCGAGACCGAGGCGCCGCGCGACGCCGGCCTGGGCGACCCCGAGAAGCAGCGGATCAGCCGCGCGCTGTCCCGTACCGTTCCGGGCCACCCGCACGTCTGGGCGGGCCTCGACCCGGCGCAGATGCGCCTGCACGCCTACCAACTGGCTCTGAGCGACGACACGTCGGCCTTCCTGCGGCACATGCGCCACTTCGCGCGGACCTACCTCGTCCGGCCGCCGGTGCCGGCCGCCGACAACATCGGGGGGCAACTGGCCGAGCGGGACCTGCTCGCCGCCGCCCGCTTCCACAAGCCGCCGGGCTCCTTCCTCGCGGCGCTGAGCGAGGCACTGGAGCCGTCACGGGCGCCGCAACAGACCACGGACCGGCCGACGAACCCGGCCGGTGACGCCTCCACTCCGCCACGGCAACTGCGGGCGGAGCCGCTGACCTGGGACGAAGTCCTGCGGCCGATGTTCCGGCACATCTACCTGCAGTACGGGACGGTGTCGGAGGTGAAGAGCCTCACCCAGCAACTGGACGCTCAGGGCACCTCCGTCAACGACTTCTTCATCCGCCTGACCACCGGTCGCGTCCACCCCTTCGACCACACCCCGGCCAGCTACGCGGAGCACGACGCCGCCACGCCCGGCGGACTCGACGCCACCGCGCGCTTCCTGCTCGGCCTCTACGCCGATGCCCTCGGCCGGAGCATCCACGTGACGACTCCGGGCGGCGGGCAGCACGCCTTCGCCCCGTCGTCCTCGAGCACCCACGGCGATGGGGGTGACGCGCCGCTGGACATCCGCTGGAACGCCGGTGGCACCGGATGGGCCCCGCACCGGCCCACGGACCAGTCCGCGCAGCAACCCGCGCAGCAACCCGCGGCGTCACCCGAGGGTTCCGTGGCGACGGGCAAGCGCACCCGGCGCGAGGACGATGACGGCGCTGACGGCGCTGACGGCGAGCGGGACGCACGGTACGACGGCCCGAGCGGCAGCCGGCTCCCCAAGGTGCAGCGGGGCCTGTCGCTCATGGAGGAACTCACCCTCGATGATCCCGGCCCGGGCACCGGCGGCTCCCGGAACCCGGGCCACCCCGGCCCCGGCCGGTCCCGCCTCGCCGAATCCGCTTTCAACCGGCTCTCCGGCCGGAACCGGCGTTCGGATGGTTCGAGCGACCGGCCCGGGGGCCCATCATGATCACATCAGGGCCGGCGAAGAGGGGACGACCAGTGCGACAGGGTGGCGACGGACCGGCGGAACGGTCCCCGGGCGGCGGCATGTCCGGGCGGCTGCTGCGCAGGCTCGGACGCCGCGGCGGTAGCCCGGAGCGGGGCGCGGCGGTGCCGAGCGGTACCGGAGCCGGCGCCGACTCCAGCACCGGGCGGCCGGCGGAGTCGCCGTGCACCGTACGGGACGAGTTCCCCCACCGCTATCTGCTGCGTTCCTCGGCGGTACGGGACTCCCCTGTCCGCGCCCTCGTACGGGACCTGCCCGCAGACGCCCGCCGACCGGCCGTCGTGGTGGACGTACCGCCGGTCGCCGCCGGCAACCTCGGCCAGGAACTGGGCGGTCTGCTGGCCCTCCTGCGCGAGGAGGAACCGCTCGCCGTCCGGCTGGTGCTGTCCGGGGCCGCCGCCGCGGCCGGTGGGAACGGGCCGCTGGCCCAACGCCTCGCCGACGCCTGGGAGGTGACCCTGGAGGCGCCCGACGCCCCGGCCGTGCTCACCCCCGGCGGCCTGCTCTACGTCACCGACCCCGCCACCCCCGGCGGCGGCTGGTGGCGGTTCGCCCCGGGAGCGGCGCCCGAGGCCCTGGGCACCCGGCTGCCCGCCCCGCGCTGGCAGCGCGCCCTGGTCCGCGTCCCCCTGGGGCCGGTCGGGGAGTCCGTGGTCCGCGCCGTGCCCGCCGGGCTCGCCCTGTACCCGGCGGACACCGCCGCGCCGCGCCCCGACGAGCCCGCCTACGCGGTCGCGGTGCACCCCGACCGGGTGAGCGTGCTCCTCGGCGCCCCGCGCGCGGAGCCGGTCTCCGCCGAGGACCTGGCCACCCTCCTCGCCGGTCTGCCCGCGGAGCCGCGCCGCTCCCTGCGGCTCGTCCCGGCCGACGGCCGTGAGGCGGTCGCCCTGGCCGAGGAGGTCTGCGACCTGCTCGGCACGGAGATCGAGGTGTGCCTGGGCCTGCCCGTCACCGTCTCCGGGAGCGAGAGCGGCGGCGATGCCGAAGCGGACGCCGCCGCCGGATGCGTACGACTGCTCTCCCCCGAGGGGGAGTTCACCTGGCCCGCGCTGCTGACCGCGCTGGTCTGCTCCCCCACCGGGGAGGACGGCTCCCGCCCCGCGCCCCGCCCCTCCGCCTGGGCGTTCCCCCCGGACGCGGGGACCCCGGGGACCGAACCGGCGACCCTGCGGCTGCCGTCCGGGGTCTGGGCGGTGGCGGTGCGCTCGGGGCTCTGGCTCGGCACCACCCCCGAGGTACCGCCCGCGGTACGGGACCTGCCCGCGCAGGCCCGGGCCCTGCGGGTGGAGTTGGCGCCGGACTGTCTGGCGGAGAAGTCCGCCCGCGAGGGATGCCTGAAGGACCTGGCCGCGCTCCTGGCCGGTCTCGACGCGGCGGCCCGTACGCACACCGAGCTCGCGGTCTCCGACGGCGCGGAGCCCGAAGCGGTCGCGGGACTGCGGCGGTTCGCGGTCCGTACGGGAATCACCCTGGCGACGCCGTCCCGGCGCCCGGGCATCCCGGCGGAATCCGGACACGCTCCGGAGTCCCCCGCCCCGCACGGCTCACCAGCCGCACCCGCGACGACACCGTCCCCGGCTGCCTCGTCCCCGGCGACTTCTTCAGCGGCTCGCCCTGCCGCGACGACGCCGTCCCCATCCGCCTCGTCCCCGACTGTCTCTCCCGCGACGGCCTCTCCGGCGACGGCCCCTCCCACGACGGAATCCGGGCCGACGGCCGGGAACGGACCGAGCACGGC
>NZ_JBSGXB010000063.1:0-29585 GCF_053609185.1 Streptomyces sp. NPDC054956
GGTATCGGGTCGTGCCACTCCGCGAAGCGGCGGAGCGGCTCCAGCCGGCCGCCGGCCGGGCGCGTACCGGCTTCGGGGGCGGTGGTGTTGACGGTGGCGAAGAGGTAGACGCGTCCGTCGGCGAGCGGAACCACGCCGAACCGCTCGCCCCGCCCCCAGGTTTCGGCGGCGGACTGGGCCGGCAGGCCCTCGCCGGACACCACGGTCCGCCATGCCGCTTCACCGGCGTGCCGCAGCCCGGGGTGGCGGGGGAAGAGCTGCCCGCGGAGCGGGCTGTGGATTCCGTCCGCACCGAGTACGACGTCGGCCCGCAGGTCCCCCGCCGAGGTGCGCACGGTGACGGCGTCACCGGCGTCCTCCACGCCGGTCACCGCTACGCCGAGCTGCACGAGGTCGTCCGGCAGGCCGGCCGCGAGGGTCTCGATCAGGAAGCCGCGGTGCACGGCGCGCGCGGGCGGCCCGTAGCGGGCGGGCAGCGACACGCCGTCCGAGCGGCTCAGCCAGGTGCCGCCGGGCTCGCGCAGCCCGAGGCTGGCGGGGAGGGCCTTGCCGGTGGACAGGGCGGAGGCGAGCCCGATCGAGTCCAGGGCGCGCAGGGCGTTGGGGGCCAGCACGATGCCGGCTCCGATGCCCGTGAGTTCGGTGGAACGTTCACACACGGTGACGTGCCACCCCCGCCGGTGCAGCGCGATCGCCGCCGTCAATCCCCCGATGCCTCCTCCGGCCACCACAGCGTGACGCACGCGCATCTCGACCGCCTCCCCCGCATTCTCTGCATCGCCCCAACACCCTCTACGGATGTAGAGGATGCTGAAGACTATACAGATGTAGAGTTGCGGTGTGTCCACCCCCCCTTCCTCTCCCGCCACGGCCCCCGACCCCCGGGACCGGCGTGCCGTGATCGCCGACGCCGCCATCGGCACCGTGGCCGCCGCCGGGCTGCGCGGCCTCACCCATCGCGCCGTCGACGCCGCCGCGGGCCTGCCCGCCGGCAGCACCTCGTACTACTTCCGCACCCGCAGCGCCCTGATCAGCGCCTGCTACCTCCGCCTGGCCGAACTCTCCGTCGCGGACGTCGACCACTGGGAAACGGGCCACGGCCGGCTGGGCACCCGGGGCGACGGCCGGCCGGACCTGGATTCCGCCGCCGTCGCACTGGCCGCGCTGCTCCACCACTGGCTGACGGCGGCGCGCGAACGCCAGCTCGCGCGCTTCGAACTCACCCTGGAGGCGACGCGCCGTCCGGAACTCCGGGCCGACCTGCACACGGCCCGGGTCGCGGCACGCTCCAAGGCCACGCTCCTGCTCGCGGCGCTCGGCGCGACCGATCCCGTCGCGACGGCCGAACTGCTCGTCGCCTGGACGGACGGCCTGCTCTACGACCGGCTCGTCGGCTCCCTGGACGAGAACAGCCCGCCTCCGGACATGGCCGAGCTGGCGGAGGTCACCCGGCGGATGCTCGTGGCCGCGCTATCGGGCTGAGCCGAGGCCACCGGCCCCGGCCGCGGCGCGTACCCGGCACGCGCTCCGCCCGTCAGCTCGGGCAGTTCGCCGTCTTCGGTGGCAGGACGCCCTCGACGAGGTAGTCGTCGACGAAGCGGTCCGTGCAGGCGGAGCCCGACATGTAGGCGCCGTGGCCGGTGCCCTCGCGGATGATCAGCGAGGCGTTGCCCAAGTCGGCCTGCACGGCACGGGCGTTGTCCAGAGGTGTCGCGACGTCGTGCGTGTAGGAGACCAGGAGCACGGGCGGAGCCCCGGCCGCGGTGATCCGCTCCGGCCCCCCGGCGGGCGGTACGGGCCAGGCGGCGCAGTCGACCATGCTCCAGGCGTTGGTACGGCCGAAGAGCGGCGACTTCCCGGCCAGGGTCTCGGCGGCGTCGAGGAGTTCCCGCGCCGTGCGGGGAGCCTTGCTGTCCAGGCAGAGGACGGCCATCTGAGCGATGTCCGAGTTGAAGTCGGCATCGGCCCGCGGGGCCACGCCCCCCACGGCACGGCCCCGGCCCGCCGTGTCGCCCGGGTCGCCGCCGTCGGGCGTGCCGTTGTCCTTGGTCAGGGACATCAGGGGAGTGGCGTTGCCCGCGAGGCCCGCGGCGAGCGCCCGGGTGAGCAGGGGCCAGTCCTCCTTGCGGGGCAGGAGTTTGGTCACGGCGTCGGTGGCGACCGTGGTGGTCAGCTCCTCGCCGTCGGGTCCCGGCAGCGGCTTGCCGTCGAGGGACTGGACGAACGCGGTGACCCGGGAGACCACTTCGTCGCCCGTGGCGCCGAGCGGGCACCTCCCGCCCGCGGCGCACTCCTCGGCGTAGCGCTGGAACTCGGCCTGCGTGACGGTGACATCGAGGTCGGTGACCTGACGCATGTCCCGGCCCGGGTCCACGACTCCGTCCAGGACGAGGCGTCCCACCCGGTCGGGGAAGAGCTGCGCGTACTTCTGGCCGATGTAGGTGCCGTACGAGGTCCCGACGTACGTGAGCTTCGCGTCGCCGAGGACCGTACGGATGATGTCGAGGTCGCGGGCCACACTGGCGGTGTCCATGTGGGCGAAGACGGGGCCGCTCGCCTTCTGGCAGGCCTTGGCGCGGGCGCCGGCTTCGGCGAACGCCTTGTCCGCCTCCGCCTCGGTCCGGGGCATCCTGGTCAGGTCGGCGCCCTGGGGGGCGTTCTTGCCGGTCGGGCAGCCGACCGGGGCCGAGTCCCCTATGCCGCGCGGGTCGAAGCCCACCAGGTCGTAGCGGGCGGACGCCTTGTCGCCGGGCTTCCACGCGCCGCTCGCCACGTCCGCCGCGGCGCCCGCGCCGGGGCCGCCCGGGTTGTGGAGCAGCGATCCGAGACGGCCGGCCCGGTCCTCGGCCTTCACCCGGGAGACCCTCAGCTCGATGGATTCCTTCGCGGGTGCGGCGTAGTCGACCGGGACCTCGATCCAGGTGCATTCGGCTCCGGGAAGGGCGTCCTTGACCACGTCCGGCCCGCAGGGTGTCCAGTGGGGCTGCTGCTGGGCGAACCGGGCGGGCAGTGCGGGCAGTGCCGTACCGCCGGCGCCCTTCGACGCTGCCCCGTCGCGCGGGGCGTCTGCGGCGCCCGCGGAGCAGCCCGCGGTCGCCAGTGCCGCGACGGCCAGGGCTCCCGCGGTGCGGGTCAGGGTCATACGCATGGGTGCTCCCTTTCGTGGTCCTGCCGCGCACGTGCTCCGACAGCTCCCCCCGAGCGGGAGGGGACCGTGACCACACCGCTGCCGGCCACTGCGGGGACCGGCTGCGGGAGGTGGTGCGGGAGGTGGGCGGGGCGCCCGGTCGGCAGTGTGCCGCTGTGCGCGGACGCCCGTGAAACCGCCCGTCATCGCAGGTCATGGCGGGCTCACCCACTTTGACCGGCCGACCCGCGCGGGGACATCACACCCGGATCACACCTGCCCGCCGGTCCCGTACCGGCGGTGTAACGGCGGCTCCGTCCGCTGCTCCGTTCCCCGGGCCCGGCCCCGGCACCGGAGCGGTCCAGCCCCCGGCCCCCGGCGTCAGCCCCGGCACCGGCGGCGCTCCGGGCCCGCCCTTCAGACCTGCCGCGAGGCGAGGTCCCGTACGGTCGCCATATCGCTGAAGGGGAGCAGTTCCTCACCCACGATCTGGTGGGGCTCGCTGCCCTTCCCCGCGATCAGGACGATGTCCTCGGGCCCCGCGGCGGCCAGCGCGAGGGAGATGGCCTTGCGCCGGTCGGCGCAGCGCTCGTACGGGGTGCCGGTCGACTCGATGCCGGGGGCGATCTGGTCGAGGATCGCCTCGGGGTCCTCGGTGCGGGGGTTGTCCGAGGTCAGGACGCAGAGGTCGGAGTGGGTTCCCGCGATGCGGCCCATCTCGGCCCGCTTGGTGGTGTCCCGGTCGCCGCCGCAGCCGAAGACGGTGACGATCCGGCCCCGGGCGAATCCGCGGATGGCGGTGAGGACCTTGTCGAGGGAGTCGGGCGAGTGGGCGTAGTCCACGATGACCGAGGTGCCGGCGGGGGTGACGAAGCGCTCGAAGCGGCCCGGGACGGGCGGCATGTGCGCGAGCGCGGAGACGAGCCCGTCCAGGTCGTGTCCCAGGACCCGACAGGCCGCGACGGCCGCCAGGGCGTTGGACACCGAGAACCGGCCCGGTACGGGGATCGCCGCCGGGTACTCCTTGCCCTCGTGGTGCAGGGTGAAGCGGGTCCCCGAGGCGTCGGCGATCAGGTCCGTGGCGCGGAAGTCGGCCTGTGCGTCGAGGCCGTAGGTCGTCACCGCGTCCGGCATCATCGCCCGGATGCCGGCTCCCACCGGGTCGTCCACGTTGACCACCGCGTGCCGGCACAGGCCTTGGAAGAGCCGCATCTTGGCGTTCGTGTAGCCGGCCATCGTGCCGTGGTCGTCCAGGTGGTCCTGGGTCAGGTTGGTGAAGACGCCCACGTCGACGAACGTCCGGTCCATCCGGTACGTCTGCAGTGCCATCGAGGTGGCCTCCAGCACCACGCTGCCGGTGCCCCGGTCGCGCATGTGGCCCAGGAGGTACTGCAGGTCGGGCGACTCCGGCGTGGTCAGCACCGAGGGCGGCATCGGGATCATCTCGTCGCCGATCCGGCTGCCCGCCGTTCCGATCACGCCCACGGAGACGCCCTCGGAGATCCTCAGCAGCGACTCGGCCATGTAGGAGATGGAGGTCTTCCCGTTGGTTCCGGTGATCGCCACCATGTCCATGTGCCGGCCCGGCTCGCCGAAGTAGCGGGAGGAGGCGACCGCGGCCGCCTTGCGGGTGTCGGACACCCGCACGACGCACACCGCGGGCGGCAGTTCCCGGCCAGGGGGCGCCTCGGCGGCTCCCGCCTCGTCGACGATCACCCCCGTGGCACCGCGCGCGAGCGCCGCGCCGATGGCGGCGGGTCCGCCTCCGCGGTGGCCGGGGACCGCGATGAAGAGCGAGCCCGGCACCACCCGGTCGACGTCGAAGGTGGTGCCCGCGGTGATCCGCGTCGATTCGGCGTCGCCCTGGATGACGTGGTGCTCGTGGCCGGTCAGCAAACCGCTCAGTTTCACGGTGGTCCCTTCGGAGGCGGTGCGGTCCGGGTCGCGGACCGCGCCTGGCGGCGGCCCCGGACGGATCGTCGGGACCGCGGTGATGGTGTGGGGAGCGCGGTACGCCGCCCTCGAAGGCGGGGCGGCCGGATGGGGGCGCGGTGATCGGTACGGGCCGACGGAAGGAGGGCCCGTCGCCATGGGCGGTGCGGAAGGGTGCTGCGGAGGGGCGCCGCGGAAAGGCCCTGCGGCAGGGGCCGGTTGCCCGCCTGGGAAGCCGGCGCGGGAGGGACCGGGCGCGAAGCGGGAAGGCTGCGCGAGAGGTTGCGCGGGGCGCGGTGGGGAAAGCGCTAGCCGTGGCCGTGCACGACGCCGCGGCCCACCGTGGGGGCCTGCGCGTCGGCGGCGGTCCGCGGGCTGACACCCGTCCGGCCTGCGGAAACCGCCCGTACGGAAGGAGCGGCCTGTGGCAGGCACTCCCCCGTGACACGTGTGCGGTTCATGCGCCGAGTGTACGGGCGGACGGACGGGTGCCCGGACCGTTCATGATCCGTTCGGCGCAGTCCTGCGTGCCCGAACGGTCCAGTGGGTCTTGACTGACGGGATGGACGCCACGTCGACGTCGCGGCCCTCGAGCGCCGCGTACCGCAATCTGGTCCTCGCGACGCTCGGGTTCACGCTCACCTTCTGGGCGTGGGACCTGATCGCGCCGCTGGCCGGCGACTACAAGGACCGGCTGGGTCTCAGCTCGTTCCAGCAGTCGCTGCTCGTCGCGGTGCCCGTGCTGGTCGGGTCGCTCGGGCGGATCCCGGTGGGCGCGCTGACCGACCGGTACGGGGCCAGGCTGATGTTCCCGGTGGTGGCCGCGCTCACCATCGTGCCCGTGCTGCTGCTGGTCCCGGCCCGCGACAGCTACGGGCTGACGCTCGCCGTCGGCTTCCTGCTGGGCCTGGGCGGCACGACGTTCGCGATCGGCATTCCGCTGGTCAACTCCTGGTTCCCGCCCGACCGCCGGGGCTTCGCGCTGGGGGTCTTCGGCATGGGCATGGGCGGTGTCGCGCTGTCCGGGTACGTCACGCCGCGCATCGCCGAGCACGACCCCGACCTGCCCTTCCTCGTCGTGGCGCTGGCGCTCGCCGGCTACGCGGCCCTGGCGGCCCTGCTGCTCAGGGACCGGCCGGACCGGCCCGTGCCGACGGCCTCGCTCGCGTCGCGGCTGCGCGGGGCGGGACGCCTGCGGGTGACGTGGGAGCTCGCCGCGCTGTACGCGATCGGGTTCGGCGGGATCGTCGCGTTCGGGGTGTACCTGCCGACGTACCTGAAGACCTGGTACGGCCTGTCGGCGACCGACGCCGGCACCAAGGCGGCGGGCTTCGCCCTGGTCACGGTGGTGTTCCGGCCGGTCGGCGGCTGGCTGTCGGACCGGATCCACCCGGCGCAGGTCACGGCCGGGGCCCTGGGCCTGGTGGCGCTCCTCGCGATCGTGCAGGCCTTCGACCCGGCGATGAACCCGGTCGGCACGCTCGCCCTGCTGTTGATGGCAGCCGGACTGGGAACCGCCAGCGGCAGCGTGTTCGCCCTGGTCTCGCAGGTGACTCCACAGCCGCAGGTGGGCAGCGTGACGGGCATCGTCGGAGCGATGGGCGGGCTCGGCGGCTTCGTGCCCCCGCTGGTCATGGGCGCGATCTACAGCGCGAAGGACTCGTACTCGATCGGCTTCATGCTGCTGTCGGACCTCGCGCTCGCCGGGTGCGTGTACGCCTACGGGCGGATGCGGACCGTGCGGCCCGCCGCGTCCTGAGCGGCGGGTTCCCCTGGCGGCGCCTCCTGCCGCCGCTCCGGCGGGAGGTCGACGCGGACCGCGAGTCCGCCGCCGGGGCGGGGAGTCGCGGTGATCTTGCCGTGGTGGGTGAGGGTGATCGCGCGGACGACGGCGAGTCCCAGCCCCAGGCCCTTGCCGGGACGCCCCGGGCCGCGCTGGAACGGCTCGAAGAGGGAGGGGATCTCGGCGGGGTCCACGACGGGTCCCGTGTTGGCGACCTCGATGAACGCCAGCCCCTCCTCGACCCCCGTGGTGACGGTCGCGGTGCCGCCCGCCTGGTTGTGCCGTACGGCGTTGGCCAGCAGGTTGAGTGCGATCTGCCGCAGGAGCGAGGGGTCGCCCGCGACCGGGGCCGCTGCGGGGTCCACGGTGATCCGGATCCCGGCGGCCCGGGCCTCCTGGGCCAGGTCCTCCTCGGCGTTCCTGGCGGCGTCCGCGAGGTCGACCGGGTGGTGTGTCAGGTTCTCGCTCTCGCCCCGGGCAAGGGTCAGCAGGGCGTCGATCAGACGCTCGGTACGGGCATTGGCGTCCAGCGCGCGCCGCAGGGCGGGTTTCAGGTCCTCCGGGACCCTGCCCTGGGCCAGCGGGATCTCCAGTGCGGTGCGCTGGATGGTGAGCGGGGTGCGCAGTTCGTGCGAGGCGTGCGCGGTGAAGTGGCGCTGGGCGGTGAAGCTCCGGTCCAGGCGGTCGAGCATGGCGTCGAAGGTGTCGCCGAGTTCGCGGACCTCGTCGTGGGGTCCGGTCAGGCCGAGCCGCTCGTCGAGGATGCCGCCGGCGCTGATGCGCCGGGCGGCGGCGGTGACCTGGGTGAGCCGGTGCAGCGAGCGGCGGCTGGCCCACCAGGCGAGCAGTGCGGCCAGGGTGGTGAAGAGGGCGAGCAGCAGCAGGGACCGTACGAGCAGTTCGGCGAGGACGCTGTGCTGGAAGTCCTCGAAGGCTTCGGTGGGCGTGGTGAGAGCGGCGGGCTGCGAGGACTCCAGGGGTGTGGGGGTGGGGGTGGGGACCGGCCCGGGCTCCGACGGCGGGGTGAGCGGGACCACGGCCTGATCGGGTTCGGGGATGACGAGGTAGCGGTTGTCCTCGATGAGCTGCCGGGAGCTCAGCCAGTTCAGCAGGAGCAGTCCGGTGCCGAGGAAGGCGAAGACCGTGGTGGTCGTCAAGGTCAGCCGGCCGCGCAGGGGCAGCCGGTACGGGGAGGGGCGGCGGTCGGTACGGCCGCGTCGGCGGAGACTCACAGTCGGTACCCGAAGCCGGGGTTGTGGTGGATCAGTGCCGGTTCGCCCATCTTGCGGCGCAGGGAGTGGACGGTGACCCGTACCGCGGTGGTCGCCGGGGACAGGGCCGCGTCCCAGAGGCTGTCCCTGAGTTCCTCGGTGTCGACGGGGGCGCCGTCCGCCGCGAGCAGCAGTTCCAGTACGCCCAGTTCCCTGGGTGTCAGTTTCAGCGGACGGCCGTCCCGTTCGGCGACCCTGCGGACGGTGTCCAGGCTGACGCCGCGCCGGCTGAGCACGGTGGGGGCGCCGCCCGTGGACGCCCGGCGGCCGAGCGCGCGCAGCCGGGCGATCAGCTCCAGGTAGGAGAAGGGCTTGGACATGTAGTCGTCGGCGCCCTGGCCGAGGCCGTCGACCAGGTCGGACAGGCTGCCGGCGGCGGTGAGCATCAGGATCCTGGCCGGATGGCCGGCCGCGTTCAGGGCCCGGCAGACGGCGTCTCCGCTGAGCTGGGGCAGATCCCGGTCGAGGACCAGGACGTCGTAGTCGGTCGCGGCCGTCAGTTCCAGTGCGCGGGCGCCGTCGTGGGCGATGTCGCAGACCATGCCTTCCCCGCGCAGGCCCTCGGCGAGCATCTCGGCCAGCTCCGCCTCGTCCTCGACGATGAGCACTCGCATTCCGTCCCACTCCGCTCGGCCGTGCAACGGGGCCGTCCCGTGTGCGGACCCGCGGCTCAAGGATGCCCCGGGGAGGGTTAGCCGGTGGTTAGGCACAAGGTCACCGACGGCTAACCCGGCGGTCCGTAGAACTGCATCTACGTCATCGTCGTGACCCAGCAGGGAGCAGAACATGCAGAGCCGAACCGCACGGGCCTTGACGGCCGTATGCGCCGTGACCGCGGCGCTGGTGATGAGCGGTTGTTCCTCACCGGAGTCCGCCCCCGAGGTCGCCGGGGGCAACGGCTCGGGCAAGAGCAAGCCGCAGGACGACAACGCGGTCCGGCGGGCCTGGGTGACCTGCATGCACGAGCAGGGGCAGAACGGCGTCGACCAGGACAAGGACGGCAACATCTTCACGCCCGCGGCCGGAACCGGCGCCGATGTGTCCGTCGACGCGTACGAGGCCGCGGCCAAGGTCTGCGACGCGAAGGTTCCCGGCATTCACCAGGCCACGGAGAAGAGCGTGCAGAAGTTCGTCGACGAGGCGCGTGCCTGGGTCGCGTGCGGGAGGAAGAACGGCTACCCGGACCTTCCCGACCCCGACCCCAAGACCGCCGTCCTCAACATTCCCCGGCTGTCGTTCGACGCGGCCAAGTGGGACGCGATCCAGCCGGCCTGCAGCAAGCTGCCCGCGCCCAGCTACCAGATCGGGCAGTGAGCATGTCCCAGAGCGTTGAGCCCTCCGGGTCCGGGACCGTGACCGGGACCGACCCCGGCCACGGCCACGGATCCGGTCGCAGGAAGCGCCGGGGGATCGTCGTACCGGTCGTCCTCATAGCCACGCTCGCGGGGGCGGCCGCGTGGGGTGCCACGCGCCCTTGGGAGCGCGGGGGTCCGGTCGCCGAGCAGCAGTCCCCCGGCCACGGGACGGCGGTGGTGGAGAAGGGATCGCTGTCCACCAGCATCCAGGTCGCCGGATCCCTCGGCCACGACGCGCCCACTCCCGTCGTCGGATCCGGCCAGGGAACCATCACCGCCCTGCCCGCCGTCGGCTCGGTCGTCAAGGCAGGCGGCACGCTCTACGAGGTCGACGGACGCCCCGTCGTCCTCATGACGGGAAACCGCCCCATGTGGCGGGACCTCGGCCCCGGTGTCGGCGACGGCCCCGACGTCAAACAGCTCAAGAGCAACCTGGTCGCCCTCGGTCACGCCGACGGGCTCCGGCTCGCCGTCGACGAGAAGTTCACGGACGGCACCGCCACCGCCGTCAAACGGTGGCAGAAGGCGGTGGGAGCGAAGGAGACCGGCACCGTCACGCCCGGCAGCGTCGCCATGCTGCCGCTGGGCACCGTGCAGGTGCAGAAGCTCGGCGCGCAGCTCGGCTCCGCCCTCGGGGCGACCGCGGTCATGACCGTGACCAGCACCGACCTCGTCGCCGTCGTCCAGCCGGCCGAGAACCAGCTGTCCCAGTTCAAGCCCGACGGGAAGGTGGTGGTGAACCTCGCCGGCGCGGTCACCGTCGAGGGCCGCATCCGCTCCCTGATCCGCGGGGACGCGGGCGCGGGCGACGGCGGCTCCGGCGGCGGGGGCGCGGGCGCGGGCGGTCAGCAGAAGACCTCCGTCACCATCGTGCTCGGCGACCAGGACAAGGCCCGGCAGGCCGGGCCGAGTTCCGTGACGGTCAACGTCGTCGGCGAGACCGCCGCCGACGCCCTCATCGTCCCGGTCACCGCGCTGCTCGCCCTGGACGGCGGCGGCTACGGCGTCAAGGTCGTGGACGGCACCACCAGTCGGCTGGTCAAGGTCCGGCTGGGACTGGTCGCCGACGCCAAGGCGCAGATCACCGGCGACGTGGCGAGCGGCGACCAGGTGGTGATCCCCAAGTGACACCCTCAACGGCAGAGGGCGGCCGCGCACCCGTACTTGAGCTCACGGGCATCACCAAGGAGTATCCGGGTTCGCCCCCGCTGCGCATCCTGCACGGCATCGACCTCACCGTCGAAGCCGGCGAACTCCTCGCGGTCGTCGGCCCCTCGGGCTCGGGCAAGTCCACCCTCCTCGCCCTCCTCGGCTCGCTCGACCGGCCCACCGCCGGCCGGCTGCGCTTCGAAGGGCGCGACCTCGCCGGCCTCTCCGACTCCGAGCTGGCTGCTCTGCGGGCGCACCGGATCGGGTTCGTCTTCCAGCAGTTCTTCCTGCTTCCCGGACTGACCACGGTCGAGAACGTCGCCACCGGCCTCCTCTACAACGGCACCCGCGACGCCCGGCGGCGCGAGGCGGCGGTCGAAGCCCTGCGCGAGGTGGGCCTCGGCCACCGCCTGGACCACCATCCCGACCAGCTGTCCGGCGGCGAGAAGCAGCGCGTGGCGATCGCCCGCGCACTCGTCGGCCGTCCCGCGCTGCTGCTCGCCGACGAGCCCACCGGAGCGCTGGACAGCGCCTCCGGCGCGGCCGTCGTCGACCTGCTGCACGCCCTGAACGCGGCCGGCACCACCGTCGTCGTCATCACCCACGACCGCGACCTCGCCGCGTCCTTCCCCCGGCGCATCGGCATCCACGACGGCCGCATCGACTTCGACGAACGCCGTCCGCACCCCGCGGGAGCCGTCCGATGAGCCCTTCCCGACGCCGTACCCGGCTGCGCCCGGCGGACCTGCTGCGCCTGGGCATGATCGGACCGCGTACGCGCAAGGTCCGTTCGGCCCTGTCGGCCCTCGGCATCTGCCTGGGCATCGCCGCCGTCATCGCCGTGACCGGGATCTCCGCCTCCAACCAGGCGCACCTGCTGGCCCGTCTGGATCAGCTCGGCTCCAACCTGATCACCGTCACTCCCGGGAAGGACGTCAACCAGCAACCCGTACCGCTGCCGCACACCGCCGAGAAGATGCTCGCCAACATCGCCCCGGTGCAGCAGGTCACCGCGACCGGGTCCACCAAGGCCGAGGTCTACCGCAACGACCTGGTTCCCAAGCAGCAGACCGGCAGCATCACCGTGCTGGCCGCCCGGCTGAACCTGCTCGACGTCCTGCACGCCACCCCGCGCAGCGGCAAGTGGCTGGACGAGGCCGGCGAGAAACTCCCCGTGACCGTGCTCGGCGACCAGGCCGCACAGCGCCTCGGCGTGACCGCGCCGGGCGAGCGGGTCTGGCTGGGCGGGCAGTGGTACGTCGTCACGGGGATCCTGGCGCCGAACGAGCTGGCCCCCGAGCTCTCCACGGCCGCCCTGGTCGGCTGGCCCCAGGCCACCGCCCACCTGGGCGCGGACGGCACCGCCGCCACCGTCTACCTGCGGCCCCACCCGGAACGCGTACCCGATGTCCAGGCCGTGGCCGGCGCGACCGCGAACCCCGCCAACCCGAGCAAGGTCGCCGTCAGCCGCCCCTCCGACCTGCTCACGGCGCGGAGCGAGGCCAAGGGGGCCCTCACCGGACTGGTCCTCTCGCTGGCCGGGGTCGCCCTGCTCGTGGGCGGCGTCGGCATCGCCAACACCATGGTGGTGGGGGTGATGGAACGCCGCGGCGAGATCGGGCTGCGGCGCGCGCTGGGCGCCAGGGGCGGGCAGATCGCCGTCCAGTTCCTGCTCGAAGCCGTGCTGTTGGGCTTCATCGGCGGCATCGGCGGGCTGGTCGTGGGCGGCATCACGGTCTACGGCTACGCCCTCGCCCAGGGGTGGCCGGCCTCCATCCCGCTCTACACGGTCGTCGCCGGTCCCCTGGTCTCCGTGCTGGTCGCCGCCCTCGCCGGGATCTACCCGGCTTCGCGTGCGGCCAGGGCGTCCCCCACGGACGCCCTGCGCTCGGCCTGAGCCCGGCGCGCGCTCGGGTCGCGCGGGGGGTGTCGTAGGGCTGGCCTAGAGTCGTGCTCCATGACGACCCTGATGATCGACGCGGGCCCGGTTCCGCCGGACGCCCCGGTCACCCGGACCGGTGGTGGACCGCTCGCCCCTGCCGGCACCGAGTGGCCGTCCTGTACCTCCTGCTCCGGACCGATGCAGTTCCTGGCCCAGGTGGTACTGGACGACGTCGACGGCATCGATCGTGGGGCGGCCGCCCCGGGCCGTGGGGTCCTCGCCCTGTTCGCGTGCCAGAACGACCCGGGCATGTGCGAGGACTGGGCTCCGGACTCGGGCGGGAACCGGGCGCTCCTCTTCCCGCCCGAGGGTCTTCTGCCGCTGTCGCCGCCCCCGCTCGGCGAGGGCGTCGACGAGCACGTCGTGAGCCTCGGCGCGGTCCGCTCGGTCACCCGTGAGTCCGCGGCGGAAGCGGATTACGACCTGGCTCGCGAGGCGTGGGCCGGGAAAACGGGCCGGCCGCAGACCGAGGTGCTCGGGCAACTCGGCGGAGAGCCCGCGTGGCTCCAGGGGGACGAGACTCCAACGTGCCCTTCGTGCGAGCGCCCGATGCCTTTGATCGTCCAGCTCGAGCAGGGCCCCGATCCCGGCACGGCCATGAACTTCGGCGGCGGTGGGTGCGCGTACGCCTTCGCCTGCGAGCCCTGCGCCCGCGCCCTCTTCCTGTGGCAGTGCTGAGCCGGCTTCACGGGGAGTTCGAGGCGCCGGGGGTCCGTCACACACCGCCCAGCGCCGCGTGCAGTTGCGCATAGGTGGGGGCGAGTTGCCGCAGCCGCGCCGCGGCGGCCCGGTCGTCGCCGTGCACCAGCGGGTACTGCAGACCGCCCAGGATCCGGGCCTGGCGCTGCGCGATGGAGGCCGCGTCCGACAGCCCCAGCTCCTCCAGGCACATCGCCGCGTCCACCAGACGGCGGGTTCCCACGCGGACGCCGAACGCGGTGAGCAGCGTACGGATACCGGGGGGTGTGCCCTGGGCGACCGTGTCGGCGAGCGCTTCGACGGCGGCGGCTCCGCCGAGCGAGCCGGGCGGCATGGGCAGATCGTCACGGCCGGCCAGCCACCGCGCGGCTCCCGGCAGCGACGCCCTCAGCGCGTCGACGGGGGTGACCCCGCGACGGCGTACGAAACCGGTCCGCAGCACGTACGGGGCTTCGATGTAGGCCACCGACTTCGCCTCCCACGCGGAGAGGAAGGCCCGCGTCGGCAGCGTCGCCCAGGGGTGGCCGTGGGGGTCGTGGAGTTCGACGCCCTCCTCGTCGGCGGCGAGCACCACGACGTAGTGGTCACCTCCGTCGGCGTTCGGCGTGCCGGGCTGGTACAGCAGGAGGCCCATGTCCACCGGCCCGACCAGGACCGGCCCGTGCGCGCAGGCGGCCCGCAGCCGTTCCAGCGCTTCGGCCGGCGTCCCGCCGTCGCTGCGTTCGCAGCTCCAGCCCAGCAGTGCGATCGCGTCGTCGAGGCCGGCTTCGGGGTGCCAGCCGTAGGGGTCGAACAGCGGCAGGGAACCCGCGATGAGCTGGGCGCCGAACGGCGAGCCCGTCAGTGTCTCGATGACCGTGGTGGAGGGTGCTTCCCCGCCGAGCATCATGGCCAGCGAGTTGGTGTAGCAGTAGGGGCCGGAACCGACGTAGCCGAGCACGAGGAACCCTTCGTAGGAGCAGAGGAGATCTCCGCCGGCAGAGATCGCCGGGCAGGTGCGAGCAGTAGACCCCCTCACACGGTGTCAGGGTCAACTCCCGCCCGATCCCGCGCTCCGCGGAACCCTTCGCCGCCCGTCTCGCACGGCCCCGGGAGCTCGCGCCGCCGGGGCCGCCACCCGCGCCGGGTCGGACTGCCCGGGCGCGGGTGGTGGCGGATCAGGGGCGGGCGGCCACTGCTTCCACCTCGAACAGCACGTCGGGGGTGGCCAGGCTCGCGACACCGATGAGGGTCTGTGTGGGCGGCTTGGTACCCCAGACCTCCTGTACGGCCCCGGCGATCGGTCCGAGCTTGCTCATGTCGTGATTCACCACGTAGGTCCTGAGCTGGACGACGTGCCCGAAGTCGAGCCCGTGGGCGTCAAGGGCGGTTCCGATGTTGCGGAACGTCTGCTTCACCTGCTCGGCGAAGTCGGCCGAGACGACCGCGCCGTCCGGGTCCGATCCGTACTGGCCCGAGATGAAGACCAGTTCAGAGCCCGCGGTCACGGTGGCGGTGTGGCTGTAGCCGAACGGGACCGGGTCGTGCAGACCATCAGGGTTGACGATGGCGTGGGACATGTGGATCACCTTTCGCATGCAATGGCGCTCTGCCCTGCTGCTGATAAGCCTCGCAACCAATCACGACATCCTGTGTCATGTATTCCCGTAGAGTTTTCGTATGCGCGCCGACCGGTTGGTATCGCTGGTCCTGCTGCTGCGGCAGCACGGCCGGCTGTCCGCGGCCGCGCTGGCCCGCGACTTGGAGGTGTCCACCCGTACGGTGCTGCGCGACATCGAGGCGCTGTCCGCGGCCGGTGTCCCCGTCTACGCCGAACGCGGCCGGCACGGCGGTTTCGCGTTGCTGCCCGGTTTCCAGAGCGAGCTCACGGGGTTGAACCACGACGAGGCACTGGCCCTGCTGGTCGCCGGATCGCGGCGCGGCTCGCAGACGTTCGGCCTCGATTCGGCGCTCGCTTCGGCCATGCGCAAGGTGGTCGACGCGCTGCCCGAGAGCTATCGGGCCACCGCGGCGGGCGCGGCCCAGCGCCTGCTCATCGACCCGGAGACCGATCTCCTCTCGCGCCGGCTGGACGCCGACGAGGTGCCCGACGCCGTGGTGGCCGAGGTCCGGCGCTCGGTGTTCGCCGGACACAAGCTGCGCATCCGCTACGCGGCCGTGGGCCAGGACCCGAAGTGGCGCACGGTGGACCCGATCGGCCTCGTCACCGTGCGGGGCCAGGGCTACTTGCTGGCCGCGAGGTCCGGCGCGGACCGTACGTACCGGCTGTCGCGGATCCTGTCCGCCGAGGAACTCTCTGAACCGGCGCAGCGGCCGGAACGTGTCGATCTGGACCGGGCCTGGCAGGAACGCAGCACCCGGTTCCGGACCGGCGGCGACCAAGTCACCGTCCTGGTACGGATGAACCCCGCCCGGCGGGCGGAACTGGTGGGCACGGCGCTGGCCGTCCTCGCCGAGGAGACCGACGAGGACGGCCGGCTGCGGCTGGAGGTGAGCTTCCAGGACGCGAGACACGCCGAATGGGCGGTGTGGCAGCTCGGCACGCACGCGGAAGCCCTGTCCCCGCAGTGGCTGCGCGACTCCCTCCGCGCCCGCGCCACCGCGCTCGCCGCCCGCTACGAAGCCCCACCCCGGGACGCGGCCCCATCCTGAGGACCGCCGCCCGGGCTCCGGCGGCGGCTCCGTCGTACCTGCTGCCCAACGGGCGGGCGGTCAGGGCAGGTAGGCGGCGACCAGGTCGGCGAAGGCTTCCGGGGTGAGGACCGTGACGCCCAGCTCCGCGGCCTTGACCGCCTTCGAGCTCGGCTTCCCGTTCGGGGAGGCCGCGCAGACCAGGTAGGTGGTCTTGGAGTTGACGCTGCTGCCCGCCCTGCCGCCGGCCTTCTCGATCAGGGCGTTCATCTCCGAGCGCCCCATCTCCGCCAGCGGGCCGCTCATCTTGCCGGTGACGACCACGGTCTTGGCCGCCAGCGGGCCGTCATCGGCCGTCGGGGCCTGCTGAGGCTCCGTCATGTTGACCCCGGCCGCCACCAGTTTGTCGATGACCTGGGCCAGGGAGACGAGCTGTTCGACGATGACCGGAGCCTTCTCCCCGCCGATGCCCTCGACTTCCTGCAGGGCGACGCCGTCGGCCTGGCGGATCGCCTCCATCGTGCCGAAGTGGGCGGCTATGCGGCGGGACATGCTGCGCCCGGTGCCGAGCACGCCCAGGGCGCAGAAGACGCGGCTGAGCGGACGGGACTTGGCGGCCTCCAGCTGCTCGGCCAGCTTCGCTCCGCGCTTGGCGCTGCCGGACGCGGCGGTGAGCTGGTCCTCGGTGAGGGTGAACAGGTCGGCGATGTCGGTGACGTCGCCGGACGCTATGAGGGCGTTGACGTAGGTCTTGCCGAGGCCGTCGATGTCGAGGATGTCGCGCCCGGCGGCGTACTCGATCAGTGCGGGCAGCGCGCAGCCGGTTCCCTTCGCGCAGCGCCACCGCTCCTGGTCCTTGTTGATCTCTCCGCCGCAGTTGGGGCATTCCGTGGGCAGCGGCACCTCCGGGGCGCCGGCCGGGCGGCGGTCCGCGAGGGCGGCCTGGACCCGGGGGATGATGTCGCCCGCCTTGTAGACGGTCACGGTGTCCCCGAGGTGGAGGTCGCGGCGGCGGATGTCCGCGGGGTTGTGCAGGGTGGCCCGGGTGACCGTCGATCCGTCGATGTCGACCGGTTCGAGGATGGCCGTCGGGGCCAGTACGCCGGTGCGGCCCACGTCCCAGACCACGTCCTTCAGTACGGTCTGCCGTTCGACGGCCGGGAGCTTGAAGGCGATCGCCCAGTACGGGAACCGGCTGCCGAACCCGGCCGCGGCCTGCTCGGTGGCGTCGTTCGCCTTGATCACGACCCCGTCGATGCCGAACGGCAGTCCGGCGCGCAGTGCGGCGATCCCGTCCACCTTCTGCTGCGCCTCGGCGAGGGTGGCGACCACGTGCAGGCCCGCGGGCGTGCCGGCCGTGGTCTGCACCCCGGCCTCGGCGACGGCGGCCAGGGACTCGGCGTGCGTGGCCCCGGCGGGCACGAAGGCGGTGCCGTCGAGCTCCACCACTCCGTACGCCCAGAACGTCATCGCGAGCCGGTACGGACGGTCCTTCGCGCGCAGGGTGCCGGCCGTGCCGTTGCGGGGGTTCGCGAAGGCCTGCGCGCCGTGTGCGGTGCGGACCTCGTTCGCGGTCTCGAACTGTTCCTGCGTGAACAGGACCTCGCCGCGCACCTCGAACGTGGCCGGCACGGGCAGCTGCTCGGGCAGGCCCTCGATGGTGCCGATGACGTGGCTGACGTCCTCGCCGTGCGTGCCGTCGCCGCGGGTGATGATCTGCTCGAGCCGCCCGGCGCGGTAGCGGGCCGCGACGGCCGCCCCGTCCATCTTCGGCTCGACGGTGAACCCGCCGGCGGGCTCCCGGCCCAGGCGGCGCTGGAGCGAGGCCCCCCATGCCAGCAGGCCGGCCGGGTCGAAGACGTTGTCGAGGCTGAGCAGCCGCGTGGTGTGCGCCATGTCCCCGACGGGAGCCGCCCCGTCGCCGACGAGGCCGGTCGGGGAGTCCTGGGCGACCTCGTCCGGGTGCTCCGTCTCCCAGGCCAGGACGGACAGGCGCAGCCGGTCGTAGGCGGCGTCGTCCAGGGGGCTGTTCTCGCCGCCGTAGTACGCCTGGGACGCCTCGCGAAGCTGCTGGAGCGCGGCGTCGTACTCGGCACGGCCGGCCGGGCCGGACACGTCGGACTGGCTGGTCAGAGCCTCTTCGGCAGGAGGGATCGTCATGGGGATCATCCTCTCCCAGGGGTCTGACAATGCCCGGTGGCCGGCCGGTGAGCCCGGTCCCCCGGCTCCTGTCAAGTGACGAATAGCCGGGGCTACGGCCCCGGGCGTCCCCCGGGCACGGTGGAATCCGGCCCTCCTGCGCGCAGCGGGAGGACGGCCGACCGGAGCCCCCGTCGCCGACCGCCCGGGGCACGACACCAAGGAAGATCCCCATGACCGACATCGCCATCACCGGACTCGGCTGCCGCTTCCCCGGAGCCCCCGACATCCGCGGCTACTGGAAGCTCCTGATGAGCGGGGAGCGGCAGTTCTCCACGGTCCCGGGGGAACGGTGGAACCACGGGATCTTCCACGAACCCGGCAACCGGTCGGCGCCCAACGCCGCGTACACGGACCAGGTCGCCTTCCTGGACGGCGTGGACCGCTTCGACGCCCTGCACTACGGGATACCCCCCTCCCGCGCCCGGGCCATGGACCCGCAGCACCGGCTGATGCTCGACGTCTCGCGCGAGGCCCTCGCCGACGCGGGGATGGGCCGCGGGGACTTCGACCGGGAGAACACCGGAGTGTTCTTCGGGGTGTCGGTGTCCGACTACAAGGACCTGATGGCGGCCCCGATCCGGAGCATCACCCTGGCCGAAGGCCGGCAGGCTGCGGACGACCGGGCCGGCATGGACGCCATCAAGGAGCAGGCCGCGCAGCTCGGCTGCGTCGAGGCCTTCAGCCTGCCCGGGAGCCTCCTGAACATGGCGTCCGGCACCGTGAGCCGGTACTTCGACCTCGGCGGCCCCAGCTTCGCCGTCGACGCCGCCTGCTCCAGCTCGCTGGTCGCCCTCGACCAGGCGGTGGCCCAGCTGCGCCAGGGGAACTGCCGGCTCGCCCTCGTCGGCGGCGTCTACCTCAACCTCACCCCCGACAGCCTGGTCGGCTTCTCCCGGCTCCGCGCCCTGTCCCCCACCGGGGTGTGCCGCCCCTTCGACGAGGGAGCCGACGGCTTCGTCCTCGGCGAAGGCGCCGGTGTCGTCGTCCTGCGGCCGCTCGCCGACGCGCTCGCCGACGGCGACCGCGTCTACGCCGTCATCAAGGGAATCGGCTCGGCCAACGACGGTGCGTCTCCCGGACCGCTGCTCCCCACCCCCGAAGGCCAGCTGCGCGCCATGCTCCGGGCCTACGAGGACGCGGGCGTCGCCCCCTCCTCCGTGGGCTTCCTCGAGGCCCACGGCACCGGCACCGCCGCGGGCGACCGTGCCGAGGCGGAGGCGCTGCGCCGGCTGCGCACCGAGTTCCCGGACGACGACCCCGGTCTCTGCTACGTCGCCTCGGGCAAGGCCCTGATCGGGCATTCCCTGGCCGCCGCGGGCATCGCGGGACTGATCAAGACGGCTCTGGTCGTGCACCACCGCATGATCGTGCCGCAGCCGCACACCACCCCCCATCCCGACCTGGGGATCGCCGCCGCGGGCCTGCGCTTCGCCGACACAGCACGTCCCTTTCCGAGTGGGGGCACGCCCCGGCGCGCCGCCGTCAGCTCGTTCGGGTTCGGCGGCACCAACGTCCACGTGGTGCTGGAGGAGCAGCCTGCCCCAGCCCCCGCCCGCCTCCCGGAGCTCGACGGACGCGGAAGCCGGGAAGACACCGGCCCCCACCTCGTCCTCCTCTCGGCCGGCAGCCCCGGGCTGCTGGACCAGCACATCGGCGACGTACTCGACGCACTCGACGCGCCGGACCGTGCGCCGCTGGCAGCCGTGGCCCACACCCTGGGCTCCCGTGAGCTGCTGAAGGCCCGGCTCGCCATCGTGGCCGCCGACACGGAGGGATTCGTCCAGCGGCTGCGCCACGCCCGCGAGCAGCTCCTCGCCGGCGCCCGGGGCGACCTCGGCGACGGTGCCTTCGCCGCCGACGCCCCGCTGCCTGCCGCGCAGCGCCGCATCGCCTTCCTCTTCCCCGGTCAGGGCAGTCAGCGGCCGGGCATGATGCGGGACCTCTACGAGCGGTTCACCGGCTTCCGGTCGGCCGTCGGCGTGCTCAGCGCCGTGGCCCGGGCGGAACTCGGCTTCGACCTCGGCGACCTGCTCTACGGCGAGGCCTCGAAGCGCCACGGCGACGCGGAGGCCTTCCGGCAGCGGCTCGCGGCCACCGACGTCTGCCAGCCGCTCCTCGGCACCGTCCAGATCGCGGCCACCCGGGTCCTCGCCGACTGCGGCATCACCCCCGACCTCGCCCTCGGCCACAGCGTCGGCGAGTTCGCCGCGGCCTCGGCCGCCGGAGCCCTCACCCACGTGGACGCCGTCCGGCTGCTCGTCCACCGGGGCGCGGCCCTACGGCGGGCCGAGAACGGCTTCCGGGGCGGGATGCTGGCCGTGCAGAGCGACAAGGAGACCTGCCGCCGGCTCATGGACGGCATCGAGGACGTCTGGCTCGCCTGCTTCAACCAGCCGCGCCAGGTCGTCGTCAGCGGTACGCCGGAAGGGCTCGCCGCCCTGCGTCAGGCCTGCGCCGGGGCCGGAGTCGTGACGGCGGCGCTCGAGGTGTCCAACGCCTTCCACTCCCCGCTGGTGGCCTCCGCCGAGGAGAGCATGCGCTCGGGCCTCGCCACCCGCCGCATCAGCGGACCCGTCCTGCCGTTCGTCTCCTCCGTGAACGCGCAGGTCTGCACCGACCCGGACCGGCTGCGCGAGCTGTGGACCCGCCACGCGTCCGCGCCGGTCCACTTCGGCGACGCCGTCCGCACCGCCTACGAGCAGGGGGCCCGCGTCTTCCTGCAGGTGGCCGGCGGCAGCTCGCTCCTCACCTCGGTCCGCCGCAACCTCACCGGTCACGGCGACGTCCACGTCATTCCCGTCGGCGGGGAGACGCCCGACGGGGGACGGAGCTTCGTGCTGGCCCTCGCCCGGCTCGCGGTGCTCGGCGCCCCGGTCGACCCGCGCGCCCTGGTTCCCCAGGAGGAGCGCCGTCTGCTGGACCTCCCGGTGGCGAGGCTCGACACGCAGTCGTACTGGGTGTCCGCCAAGCGCCCGGCGAAGAAGGACACCGCCGGTGGCCCCGTCCCGACCCCCGAGCCGGCACGGCCGGCGCCCGCACAGCCCGCGCAGCCCGAGGAGACCCCGATGAGCGACCCGATGAACGACGCGATGAACGAACTGCTCCAGCTGGTCCAGCAGCAGGTCACCCTGCTCACCCACCTCGGCAGGGCACTCGAAGCGCAGCCCGCCACCGCGGCCCCTTCGGAGGCCGGCACCACGCCTTCGCCCGCCCCCGAGGCTGCCCCGACGGCCGCCCCGGAGCCGGTCCTGGCGGCGGTCCCGGAGCCGGTCCTGGCGGCGGTCCAGGAACCCGTCCTGGCGGCCGTCCCGGAACCCGCCCCCGTCGCCCCGCCCGTCCCTGCCGACCCGCCGGCCCCCTCGGCCCCGCAGGCCCCGTCGGACGAGGACTCCGCCCCGGCCGGGGGCATGGACGAGGTCACCGAAACCGTGCTCGCGCACGTGGCCCGGATCAGCGCCTTCCCGGTGGATCACCTGCGCGGCGACCAGCTCCTGATCGACGACCTCGGCTTCGACTCGCTGATGCTGACCGACCTGTTCACCTCCCTCAAGCGGCAGTGGCCCCTGTGGAGGTTCGACGAGGCGGTCGCCGACCGTCCGACCGTCGCGAGGATCGCCGCACTGATCGCCGGCGGTCCGGCGGACGCCGCACCGGCAGCCGTCCCCGGACAGCGCGCGGAATGCGACAACGGCTCACCGGACGGCGACGAAGCCCCTCCGACACCGTCACCGGCGCCGTCCGCCTCCCCGCTGCCCGAGGAGCACACCCGCATCGAGTGCTTCCCGGAGGTCGCCGCCCACGGCGAACGCATCGCCATGCTCGACCGGATCGGGCTGGCCAACCCGTACTTCCTCGTCCACGAGGGCGGTATGACGGCCACGACCGTCGTGGACGGCCGGGAACTGCTCTCGTTCTCCAGCTACAACTACCTCGGCATGGCCACCGACCCCCAGGTGAACGAGGCGGCCAAGCAGGCGATCGAAAGCTGCGGGACTTCCGCGTCGGCCAGCAGGCTGCTGTCCGGCAGCCGGCCGCTCCACCTGGAGCTCGAAAGCGAACTCGCCGACCTGCTCGGATGCGAGGCCGCGATCACCCTGGCCAACGGCCACGCCACCAACGTCACCGTGATCGGGCACCTCGTCGGACCGGGAGACCTCGTCATCCACGACGCCCTCGCCCACGACAGCATCCTCCAGGGATGCAAGCTCTCCGGGGCGACCCGGCGGCCGTTCCCCCACAACGACGCGGCCGCCCTCGACGCCATCCTCGGGCAGGTCCGTCACCAGTACCGGCGGGTGCTCGTCGTCGTCGAGGGCGTGTACAGCATGGACGGGGACATCGCCGACCTGCCGGCCCTCATCGAGGTCAAGAGCCGGCACGGCGCCCTGCTGATGATCGACGAGGCGCACAGCATCGGGACGATCGGCGCCACGGGCCGTGGCATCGGCGAGCACTTCGGCATCGACCGCTCGGCGGTCGAGCTGTGGTCGGGGACTCTGTCCAAGGCCCTGGCCAGCTGTGGCGGCTACGTCGCCGGGAACCGGTCGGTCGTGGAGTACCTGCGCTACACCGTTCCGGGCTTCGTCTACAGCGCCGGCATGACCCCGGCCGACACGGCCGCGTCCCTGACCGCCCTGCGCGTGCTGCGGGCCGAGCCGCAGCGCGTGGCCCGGCTGGCACAGAACGCCGCGCTGTTCGTCCGTCTCGCGCGGGACGCGGGCATCAGCATCGGGGACAGTCACGACACGCCCGTCGTCCCGTGCATCGTCGGGGACTCGCTGAGGACCCTGCGGCTCGCGGAAGCCCTGTTCCAGCGGGGCATCAGCGTCAACCCGATCCTCTACCCGGCCGTACCCGAGGAAATGGCCCGGCTGCGCTTCTTCATCACCCGTGACCACACGCCCGACCAGATCCGTGACACCGTGGCCGCCCTGGCGCACGAGCTGCGGCAGCTGGACACGGACACGGCCCGCGCCGCCTGACCGCCGCCATGGACACCACGATTCCTTCGATCGCGCCGGGCCGCATCCACCGATGGGGCGGAGCCGCCCTCATCGTGGCCCGGCGCCACGGCCTCCGCCCGGCGCCGGTGCTCTCACCGGCCGAGCAACGGGTCGTACGGGCACTGCCGGCCTGGCGGCAGGCGGAATGGTCGGCCGGCCGGCTGCTCGCCAAGCGGCTGGTCTGCGAGGCCACCGGCGCGCGGGCGGACGAGGTGGAGATCCTCCCCCGTCCGGACGGCAGCCCCCGCGTCCTCGTCGGCGGCGGCCCGATGCCCGCCCTGAGCGTCTCCATCAGCCACACCGCCCGGCACGTCGCCGCGGCCCTCGCGCCGGGAGCGGTCGGCGTCGACCTGTGCGAGACCTCCTCGGCCGAATCGGTACGGCGGGTCGCCGACCACGTCCTGTCCCCCGAGGAGCTCGCCCTCGTCGGTACGGACCGGCCCGATGCGATGGCCGGGGCCTGGGCGCTGAAGGAAGCCTCGGTCAAGGCCGACCGGAGCGGCATCTTCGGAGGCGCGCCGCGGGGCATCGTCATCCTCGGTCTGCGGCCGCCCGTACTCGGCGGACGACGCCGCGCGATGGTGTGGCGGGCGGGGGAGGCGGTCCTCGCCCTCGTCCTCGCGCACCCGGACGCGCCTCCGGAACCGTCGCCGGACCTCCCGGCTCCCTCCCCCGGTCCGGGCGGCTGAGCGTGCCGCGCGGAAGCACTGCGTTGGTGCTCCTTGCCCCGCCGGATCATGCTTGTGAGTGGGCCCCCAGGCCGTCTCTTTCTGATCTTGCGGGTCAGGCAAGATCCGCAAGAGACGGCCTGGCTGTGCAGGTCCCGTGTGACGGCGGGCAGGAACTAGCGAGGGCGAGATGAGCGGCGATGGAGCGACTTCCCACCTCTCCTGGTCAGCCGCCGGAGGAGACCGGCATCTCCCCCGGCTCGGCGTATACGGCCACGGCCAACGTCAACGAGCAGGGCATCGTCACCGAGTGGAGTGAAGGTGCCCGCCGGCTGCTCGGCTACCCGCCCTCCGAGGTCGTGGGACGGCCCGCCGCCGGCCTGCTCGCCGAGGGCGCGGGCGCCGGCGCGCCGGGGGTGGAGGCGGGCCAGGAGCGGTGGAGCGGCTCCGTGGCACTGCGGCACCAGGACGGGCGGCGGATGGACGTACGCCTCCTCGCGCACCGGTGGACGTCCACCAGCGGAACCACCCGGTGGTCCGTGGTGTCGGCCGTGCCGGGCGAGCCCCGTACGCCCCGGGACGAACCTCTGCGGGAGTGGGCCTTCGCCCAGTCCCCCAGCTTCCTGGCGATCTTCGACGAGGACCTGCGGCTGGTCATGGCGAACGCGGGCATGAACCGCGCGCTCTCCCTCACCGAGACCGAGATGCGCGGGCTGCGCCTGCCCGAGATCGCGCCGGATCCGGTGAGCGAGGAGACCGAGCGGAAGATGCGCCTGGCGCTGGAGACCGGTGAGCCGCAGTACGTGGACGCCTTCGTCCGTCCCCCGGGGACGAGCGGGGAACACGGCTGGGCGACCTCGCTGGCGCCGCTGCGGGACCCCGACGGCAGGGTGCGCGCCGTGTGCCTGACCGCGCACGAGAAGGCCGGAGCCGAGAGCGACCGGAAGCAGCCGCCCGTGCAGCACGACGCCGCCGCGGGAGCCGCCGAGGCCGTCGCCCTCATCGGCACCACGATGGACAGCGCCCGTACCGCGCGGGAGCTGGCCGAAGTCGCCGTCCCCGGGCTCGCCGACTTCGCGTTCGTCGACCTGCTGGAACCCCTCCCGCGCCGCGACGAGTCGTCCCCGCGCCCGGCGGCGGGGCCGGTCACCGTGCGCCGCACGGCGGTGCGCTCGGTCCTCGAAGGAACCCCGGAGTCCCGTGTCGTTCTCGGGGGGACGACCGTGCATCCGCCGCTGTCCCCCGCCGTCGAACGGCTGGCCGCGGGCCGGGGCGCCGTGTACGGGGCGGCCGACCCGGCCGTCGTCCGCTGGGTGGCGGAGGACCCGGGCGCCGCATGGATCGGCGAGACGGGGACCCATTCGTTGATGGTGGTACCGCTGTGCACCGGCGGCACCACGCTCGGGGTGGCGGTCTTCGGCCGTCACCGGCGCCCGGGGCCCTTCGAGCCGAAGGACCTGTGGCTGGCCGAGGAGCTCGCGGCGAAAGCGGCCGTCAGCATCCGCAGCGCGCCCCGGCACCTGCGGGAGCACACCAGCACCATGACCCTGCAGCGCAGCCTGCTCCCGCACACGCTGCCCGATCAGACGGCGCTCGAGGTCGCCACCCGCTACCTGCCCGCCGGGGGCGAGGCCGGTGTGGGCGGAGACTGGTTCGACGTGATCCCGCTGTCGGGCGCGCGCGTCGCCCTGGTCGTGGGCGATGTCGTCGGCCACGGCATCCGCGCCTCCGCCACGATGGGCCGGCTGCGCACCGCGGTACGCACCCTTGCCGACGTGGACCTGCCTCCCGACGAGCTGCTCACCCATCTCGACGACCTGGTCATCCACCTCTCCGCCGACGAGGCCGACCCGGAGGGGGCCGGGGAGACCGCCGGGGGCATCGGCACCACCTGCCTGTACGTGGTCTACGACCCGGTCACCCGGCACTGCACCGTCGCCCGGGCGGGCCACCCGCCACCCGTCGTGGTCTCCCCCGAGGGCTCGGTGTACCTCCTCGACGTCCCGGCCGGCCCGCCGCTGGGTCTGGGCGGCCTGCCCTTCGAAACCGTCGAGGTCGAGCTTCCCGAGTGGAGCATCCTCGCCCTGTACACCGACGGCCTGCTCCAAGCCCGCGACCACGACATCGACGAGGCCCTGGACAGCATGTTCACGGCGCTCGCCCGTCCCGCCTCCACGCTGGACGCGGTGTGCGACCGCGTGCTGACGGCCCTGCTGACCCATCCTCCGGACGACGACGTCGCCCTGCTCGTCGCCCGGACCCGGGCCCTGCACGCCGACAAGGTCGTCGTCTGGGACGTGCCGTTCGACACCTCCGTCGTCGCCCAGGCCCGTCGGGACGCCACCGAGCAGCTGACGGCCTGGGGTCTCGACGAGGCCGCGTTCGTCACCGAGCTCGTCGTCAGCGAACTGGTCACCAACGCCATCCGCTACGGGGAGCCGCCCATCCAGCTACGGCTGATCCACGAGAACACCACCCTGATCTGCGAGGTCTCGGACGCGAGCAACACCGCCCCGCACATGCGGCGCGCCCGGATCTTCGACGAGGGAGGGCGGGGCCTGCTCCTGGTCGCCCAGCTCGCCCAGCGCTGGGGCACCCGGCACACGCCCGTGGGCAAGACCATCTGGACCGAGCAGTCCCTCGTAGGGCTCTGAGGGCCCGCACGGCCCGCACCGCTATGCCCCGATCGTTCCCGCGACACGCACGCAGGAGGCCCCTGTGACACGGCTGTGACAGTTGGCGGACACCCTCATGAACTCCCCCCGACAGGCTCTTTAACACGGACATACATCCACATTCCCGGATATGTCCCCTGCTTCCGAGGACGTGAGCAGTGACGACCGAGCTGATGTGTCGGAGGAGTTCCCATGAGCCTCACACTCGCCACGCCGCACGCCGAAGTCCCCGTCTCCACCCCCACCCTCGCCCCGCGTGAGCAGGAGGCGCTGCGGTACATCGCCGCAGGGTGCACCTACGTTCAGACGGCCCGTTCCATGGGACTCTCCAAGCACACCGTCGACGCCTACCTGCGCCGCATCCGGGCCAAGCTGGGCATCAACACCTCGGCGGAACTGGTCCGACTGGCCGTCTCCCTGGGGCTGTGACCCGCCCCCGCCCCCTGTTTCCCCCGTTCCCCCCGTTTCCCCCTGTTTCACACCGCCCGGCGCGCCCTACGGCCCGTCGGGCGGAGCCATGAAGACCGGCCGGGCCCAGTCCGGAGGCTCCGGAGGCGGCACGCGCTTCCCCGAGGGCCCGGGGGGCCGGGCGTCCGCGCGGGGTGGCCGTGCGAGGTTCTCGGCGGCGCCGTTCCCGGTGGCGGCGCGCAGGGCCGCCACGAACTCCCGGCAGGAGCCGTACCGGTCCTCCGGGACCTTCTCCAGGGCCTTCGCCAGGACGGCGTCCGCCGCGTGCGCGATCCCCGGCCGCCTCTCGCTCAGCGGCGGCGGCCGGTCGTACTGGTGCGCCCAGAGCAGCGCCGGGGCGTCGTCGCGCTCGAAGGGCGGCCCGCCGGCGAGGGTCTCGTACACGACGCAGGCGAGGCTGTAGACATCGCACCTGCCGTCCACGGGCCGGCCGGAGATCTGTTCCGGCGCCATGTAGTCGAGCGTGCCGACGAACTCGCCCGCGGTGGTGAACCCCGTGAGCGCCAGGGACCGCTTCGTCAGCCCGAAGTCCGTGAGGTACACGTGCTCGGGGTGATCACTGTCGGTGCCCGCCGCGACCAGGATGTTGCCGGGCTTGACGTCCCGGTGGACCAGATCGTGCGCGTGGGCCGCGTCGAGCGCGGATGCCACCTGGGCGGCGATGCGCACGGCGGTCGCGACGGGGAGCGGTCCCTCCCGGTCCAGCAGGGCCCTCAGGTCCAGGCCCGCCACGTAGCGCATGGCGATGTAGAGGATGCCGTCGGTCTCGCCGGCTTCGAAGATCGGCACGATGTGCGGGTGGTCGATCCTGGCGGCCACGCGCGACTCGTGGGTGAAGCGGCGGCGGAACACCTCGTCGCGGACGCGTTCCGGGGCGATCAGCTTGAGCGCGACCGTACGGTCCAGGCGCAGGTCCTTCGCGCTGTAGACGACGGCCATGCCACCACGGCCGATCAGGCGCTCGATGCGGTACCCCGCGATCTCCTTCCCGATCATGCCGGAGGGCCGGCCGGACTGAAGGCTTCGGTTCGATGCCGTGCCCATCAGGCGCCTCCCGCACCCGGCCGACGCGACTGGCCGCTCTCGCGTACGTGAAAGTCTATCCAGTGATCCACAGCGGTGCCCGTCACGAGGAATCGCGGGAAACAGCGGAAACCTCGGAAATCGCGGAAATCGCGGAAGCTGCGGAAACTGCGAGGTCCCGGCGTGCGGGACGCACACCGGGACCCCGTGAGCACGGACCGGTACGGCTCAGTCGTCGTCGCCGCCGTTGCCACCCCTGCCGCCCTGACCGCTGGTCTCGCAGCCGACACCGACGCAGATGCCTCCGTTGCCGCCCCTGCCGCCGTTGCCGCCGTCACCGCCGGCCGGCGCGGCCCCGCCGTTGCCACCGTTGCCGCCATTGACGCTGCCGCTGCAGACCCCGGCACAGACTCCGCCGTTGCCGCCCTGGGTGCCGTCGCCGCCCGGGCGGCCCGTGGTGCCGTTGCCGCCGTTGGCGCTGCCGTTGCACAGACCGACACAGACCCCGCCCTTGCCTCCGTTGGTGCCGTTGACCGTTCCGTTGCAGCTGCCCGCGCACACCTTGTCGCCGACGCGGACACTGCCGTTGCCCACCTTGACGCCGCCCACGGCCGTGTTGCCGCCGAACCGGCCCGAGCCGGACCTGTTGTCGCCACCGCCGGATCCGGGGCCGTGCCAGTCGGCGAGGGCCGAGGCCGTATGGCTCGTCGGGGCCGGGGCCGCCGAAGCCACGGGAACCATGGCACCGGCACCGATCAACGTCGTCGAAAGGACAAGGCCGAGACGGAGCTTCCAAGAACGCACTCGCATGAGATTCTCCCTTTCCGAATTGATTTCCCCGATGCGGATTCACTGCCCGCTTCCGGCTTTTCCTGGGACCGGCTCCCGGAGAGCGGAAGGGCCGGCCACCGGCGGGACGGTCCGCATGATCTGCTGCCGTCACCCGCCGGCCCGCCGGCCCCGTTCCTCGCGCTCCCCTTGCTGTCCTCCCGCGTCACCCACTAGGTGAGGGAGCTGTTTCCCATCAGGGCGAACCAGTCACCGTCGAGGTAGTTCTCCTTCCAGGTGTCGAGCTGCTCCTCCGAGATCTTGTACTTCTTGGCGATCTTCTCCTTGTTCGCGTCGGTGTCGTCGGCCATCAGCGTCATGACGATGCGTACGCGGTCCACCACCGTCAGCTCGGACTTCGGCTTGTCGGGCAGGTCGTCGAAGCGGAAGCAGCCGACGCGGCCGGGCTTGCCGGGCTCACCGGGCTGGCCGGGCTCACCGCCCTTGCCGCCTTCTCCCCCCTTGCCGCCCTCGCCACCTTCGCCGCCGAGGCCACCAGCTATGCAATGTGCGGGCTGACCGGCCAGGACCGAGGAGACTGCCCCTGCCGGGGTGTGGGACTGCGACGCTTGCGCGGCGCACGCCGTACCGGTGAAGAAAGCCAGGGAGGCCGCCGCCAGGATGAGCGGGCGCTGCCAGGGGCTCGTGAACATGGGGGTTCTCCGTTTCCGTGAGCTCGGGTGTCGCTTGGGGGTGTCGCTCGGGGATGTCACTCAGGGGTACTGCGGGTGGGGTGGGGGGGTGGGCCCAAAGGGCCGCCCCCCCCCCCGAACCGCTTGGGCGCTAAGAATATTATTCTGGCACCCGCGCCCCCCCCCCCCCCCCCGCC
>NZ_JBSGXB010000064.1:0-29377 GCF_053609185.1 Streptomyces sp. NPDC054956
CTCTCCTCCTCGATATGCGGCTATTCGCGATGCATAGGTGTCTCGTGGGGTGGGAGATGTTTATAAGAGACAGGGGGTCAGAGGATGTTCTTGTAGATGTTCCACCCGCTGCCGAACTTCACCCGCGGGGCGAAGGTCGCGGTGCCGGTCTTGCCCGTCGAGGTGTACGTGTACACGTCGCCTCCCGGGAGGCGGGCCATCAGGTCGCCCTTGCTGTCGCCGTTGAGGTCGCCCGGCACGAACAGCATGTCGTACTGGTTGAATCCGCTGCCGACCTGCTCCCGGGCGGCGAACGGCGCGCCGGCCGTGCCGGTGCCCTTGTAGAGGAAGAGGCCGCCGGCGGTGTCCCGGGCGAGCAGGTCGGGCCGCCCGTCCCCGGAGTAGTCGCCCGCGCCCACGAGGGCGTTGTAGCCGTTCCAGCCGGTGCCGACCTTGATGCGCGTACCGAACTTCGTGTACGGCAGACCGTCACCGGGGTGCAGCCACAGGACGCCGGCGGAGTCACGGCTGACCAGGTCGCCCTTCCCGTCTCCGGTGAGGTCGCCGGGGCCGGCCATCAGGTTGTAGTTCCACCCCGTGCCGACCTTCACGCCGCGGACGTAGAGGTCGGTGCCGATGTTCTGCACGTAGCTGGCATGGTTGTGGCTGTTGAGGCCCGTGGCGTACGTGTTGCGGGAGCCGGGCGTCTCCTTGCCGACCTCGTACGGCGGTGTGTAGTAGGTGCTGTTGGCCAGGGCGTGGTACTTGACCAGGACGTTGTCGGCCTGGGTCATCACGTTCTGGCCCTTGCCGAAGAGCGATGTGGTGCCCGCGCCGACGATGAACTTGTTGAGTTCGTAGCCGCTGCCGAAGTAGCTGGGTGCGGCGAACTTGCCGCCGCCGATCGACTTGAACCAGTACTCCACGCCGTCGTGGTCGCGGGCGAGCAGGTCGCTGCGGCCGTCTCCGTCGCCGTCGTCCGAGCCGGTGATCACGTTGTACGTGTTCCAGCCGGTGCCGACCTTGACGGCGGGCTTGAGCGGGGCGGTGGCGCTGCCGGCTCCCTTGTGGAACCACAGTTCGCCGGTCAGGGTACGGGTGAGGACGTCGCCGATGCCGTCGCCGTCCACGTCGTTGGCGCCCACGACCTGATCGTAGATCCCCCAGCCGGAGGCGACCTTGACCCGGGTGTTGAAGGGCTTGCTGACCGTCCCGGTTCCGGTGTACAGCCACAGGTCACCGGCGGGATCCCGGGCCAGCAGATCGGGGCGGCGGTCGCCGGTGATGTCGCCGGTGGCGATGAGGCGGTTGTACTTCTGCCAGCCGCCGCCGGACCACAGGGGCGCCGAGGTGTTCTTCACGCCCGCCTCGTAGAGCGTGAGCACGCCGTCGAACGTGAGGGAGAGGAGTTCGGGCTGGGTGGTGCCGCCGACGTCGCCCACCGGCAGGAGGTCCTTGAACGAGGCCTCGGGATCCGGATCGGTCCTGCTGATCGTGTAATCGCTCCAGGCCCTGATCGACGACAAATAGACGGCCGTGACCTGGTCGTACTCCATGACGATCAGGTCGCTGACGCCGTCGCCGTCGACGTCGTGCCGCGGCTTGGCGGCGGCGGCCTCCTCGACCGGGACCCGCTCCGGCATGACCACGGTCGGGAGCCCTTGGCCTCCGGCCGTTCCGGTCACGTCCGACGATCCCGGCGCCGGCACGGCCGGACTCGGCACGGCCAGGTTCGGCGTGACGCTACCCGGCGCGCTCAGGCTCGGTGCGCCCGAGCTCGGTGCGCCCGAGCTCGGCGCTGCGGCGCTCGGTGCGGCGGCCAGGGCGCCGGCGGCCAGGGCGAGAATGCCCCCGGCTGCCAGGGCGCGCAGCCGTCTGCGCGGCGGTAACGTGCGGTGCGATGTAATCAAGATCCCCCCTGAGGATCGAGCCGTGGGGCTCTTCCCTGGCACACGTCAGGTGTGTGCCAGGGATCACGCGTCCGTGCGTGAACGGCCCCCCGCTTCCGTCCGTACGCGCCAAGCCCCCATCACCGGCATTCACGTCGGCACGATCACTCCGGTTCCCGTTCCCTGCCCACCAGTTGGGCTTGCTCGCCCTCGCCCGTGCCACAGAGCGCCGAACAAGTGCCGGGGCTTTCCGGGGGCTGCCATCGGCGGACGCTACGGCTCCGTCCCGTCGCCCCGCGGGTGCCAGCCGCCGTCGAGGACGAGGTCGGCGCGGTGGCGGCCCCGGGCGACGAGGCGGGCGTTCGGCTCGTCCGAGCGGGCCACCCACGCGCGCGCGAACGCCGGGTCCTTGCCGTGGCGTACGTGCCGGTCGACGAGACGCCGTACGCGCATGGCCTCGTCGGGCGCCAAGTACCAGGCCTCGTCCAGGAGTGGTCGTACGGGCGCCCACTCCGGGGCGTCGTGGAGCAGGTAGTTCCCCTCCGTGATCACCAGCGGTACGGACTGGGCGACCCGGATGCTGCCCGCGATCGGCTCCTCGAGGGAGCGGTCGAAGGCCGGTGCGTACACGGCGGGTTCGCCGGGTGCCCGGAGCCGGCGGAGCAGGGAGACGTACCCGGCCGCGTCGAAGGTGTCCGGGGCACCCTTCCGGTCGGCCCGGCCCAGCCTGTCCAACTCGGCCTGGGCGAGGTGGAAGCCGTCCATGGGCACCACCACGGCCCGCTCGGGCCCCAGCGCCTCCCCGATCAGCGCCGCCAGGGTCGACTTGCCGGCCCCGGGCGGCCCGGCAATGCCCAGGACCTGCCGGGTGCCCCGCTCGGCCAGTCCGGCCGCTCTCACGATCAACTCGGATACCTGCACGCAAGCATCCTCCCCGAGCCCGATGGCCGGCACGCGCCGGCCGTCATCAGAACGCCGACAACCTCCCGGTCGCCGAGTCTGCTGACCCGATGGAGCTGCCTGCGCGGCCGGCGTGCTGTTCCGCGTGCTGTTCCGCGTCAGCAGGTGTTTCGGTACGGGAGGTCCGGGAGGTAGGTGTGCCAGTCGGCTCGGGAGAGGCCCGTTCCGGCGCGGGTGCAGACGGAGTCCGCGAGGCGGGCCGGGGTGATTTCGTGGGTGCGGACGGCGCTGTGTTCGCCCACGCTGTGGAGGGTGCGGCCGTCGGGAGAGAAGGCTACGGCGACGATCCCGTCGCCCGGGGTCGGCAGGGGTGATCCCAGGGAGCGGCCCGAGGCCACGTCCCAGAGGCGGAGCGTGCCGGAGGCGCCCGCCACGGCCAGGGTCCGGCCGTCGGGTGAGAAGGCCAGGGCGGTGACGGCCTTCACGGAGTCGCGGCCGATCGAGTCGAGGCCGGCCGTGTCGGAACCGGCCGGAAGCGTGGCCAGTCGGTGCTCGGCCTCGCCGTCCCACAGGGTGACCCCGCCCTTCGCGTCACCGGCGGCCAGGCGGGTGCCGTCGGGGCTGTAGGCCATCACCCCGCCCTCTTCCACGGCGAGGCCCCGTTCGGTGCGTCGGCCGGTGGTGATGTCGAAGGTGTGCGAGGAGGTCGCGAGCAGCCGGCCGTCGGGGCGGACGGCTACCGGGGCGGATCGGGAGCTCCGTGGGGTTGTCGCAGGGGACGTCCGGTCCTTCGTGAGGTCCTGGGGGCGGATCCGGCGGCTGCTCGCCAGGTCCCGGACGTCCAGGGCGTCGACGCCCGCGCGCGTGGTGAGCAGGGACCGGCCGTCGGGTGAGACGGCCATTCCCGTGATGGGCATCCGGGCGACGAAGGGCGGTTCCGGGTTCGCGGGCAGCGGGCGGACCGTGTTCGCGGACACGTCCCACAAGGTCGGCTCCTGGGCGGTCTCCCGCTGTCCGTTCCCGGCGTCGGAGCCTTCGGTGACGTCGGTCCGGGCGTGGGCGAGGGTCCGTCCGTCGGGAGTGAGGGCGAGCAGGTCCCGGCAGTCGTGTTCCGCGGGCGTTCCGGTGGCTCCTGGTGCCGCTTTCGGGCAGGGGGCCGGCGGGGTGCGGGCGGTGCGCCGGCCGTCGGCGACGGAGTAGGCCTCGAGCCAGGTGCTGTCGCCCTGCCGGCGGTCGACGGCGACGGTCGTGGCGTCCGCGCTGAAGGTGCCCGTCGTTGCCGGTTCGGGGTTCCAGTCCGGTGACGCGGCGGGTCCGTAGGAGATCGCGCGCACCACGGTGTCACCGAGTCGGCGTTCGGTCAGGTACCTGATGACACCGTCCTTCGGATCGATCCGGAGCTGGGAGGCGGCCCCGTTGACGAGGGAGTACCGGAAGACCGGTCGTTCGGGCGCGACGAGTCGCCACATCAGGATCTCCCGGCCGTCCACGGCCGCGGCGAACCGGCCGTCGGGGCTGGTGGTCATCTCGGTCAGGCCGGGGTGGTCGATCCGGACCGGTTCGCGTCCCGTGAGCGGGTCCCACAGGCTCAGTCCGCCCGGCTCCTCGGCCGCGAGGACGGCGCCGTCGCCGGTGAAGCGGAACGAGTCGACCGCGCACGCGCCGGGCCGGTTGGCGGGCAGCTCCGCGCTCCGGGCCACGTCCCAGACCCTCAGGGGGATGTCGGCCCGTTCGAAGGAGTTCACCGCGTCCCCTCCCCTGGCGCACAGGGCCAGGTGGCGTCCGTCGGGGCTCAGCGCCCACATCGGATGCCGTCCGGTCGGCACCTCCAGCAGGGTGCGGCCGCTGTGCGCGTCCCGGAGCGAGAGCCGGCCGTCGGCTCCGTCCATGTCCAGGTCGGCGACGATCTGTTCGGCGGCTGTCCAGGCGACCGAAGAGCCTGCCGTTGGGGGCACGGCGTCCAGTGCGGTCCCGGACGCCAGGTCCAATCGGCGCGCCCCGGACCCGGTCTCGGACCCCGCCTTCTCTCCCCCTTGCACCAGGGCGGTGCGGCCGTCCGGGGAGATCCCGCGGAACAGTGCGTTCCGGTCGAGGGCGATCTCCGGGCCGACGGCCGTCCTCTGCGTGACGTCCCAGGCGCGTACGGAGTCCACGTCGACGGTGACCGCGATCCGGCCGTCCTGGCTCAGCCGGACCGGGAGTGCGGGGTGGGAGCTCCAGGGCCCCGCCTCGTCCGGCACGTCGTAGGCGTCGGACTCGGCCTGGACGGACGCCGCCAGCAGCGCCGACCGGGTCTCGGAGGTCTCGGCGAGCCGCCAGGCGGCCACGCTCAGCCGCATCGCGAGCGCCGGGTCGGAGCTCCGTAGGCCCTGGGCCACGGCCGCCAGCTGACCGGCGGCCAGTTCCTCCCCCTTGACCCGCCGGATCTCGGCGTCGACGCGCTGGCGGAGGTTGTCGCGGCCCTGTTGCCAGGCGGTCGTACTCGCCACCGTGAGGAGGACGAGGAGGAGGGCGACGACGGAGGTCAGACCGCGACGGATGCGCCGCGTTCGGGACCGGGAGGCGAGTCCCGCGCGCAGGAACTCCCGCTCCGTCGGGTTCAGCTCGGCGGAGCGGCCCGCGTCGTCGGCGAACGTGGCCTCGGCCTCGGCCAGTTCCCCTCCGCGCAGGAGCGCGCCGGCGTCGCGGCGGCGGGTCAGCCAGTTCTGGGTGGCCTGGGTCAACCGGCGGTGGCGTCGCAGCCGTTCGCGGTCGGTGTCGATCCAGCCGCGCAGCCGCGGCCACGCGGTGATCAGGGCCTCGTGCGCCAGGTCCACGACGTCCCGGTCCAGAGTGACGAGCCGGGCCCGGGCCAGCCGGTCCAGTACGGCCCCCGCTTCGGCGGCCTGCGGCGAGGCGGGCGGCACGAGGGTGTTGCGGGGGACGGGCCGCCGGGTGTCGGGGGCTCCGTCTCCGGGGGTGATCAGGCTGAGCAGGAGGCGGCGCGCGACGGGGGCGCGGTCGGGCCCGAGTTCCGCGTACACCTCCTCGGCGGTCTGGGCCAGGGCGCCGCGCAGGCCACCGGCGGCCTCGTGTCCGGCCAGGGTCAGCGTGCGCCCGCGGCGGCGGCGCCACGTCTCCAGCAGGGCGTGGGAGAGCAGCGGCAGGCTGGCGGGTTCGCGGGTGACCTCTTCCACGAGCCGGGCCGTGAGGGCGCGTTCGACGGTGAGGCCGGCGGCCGCGGCGGGGCGTACGATCGCGCCTCGCATCTCCTCGGCGGTCAGTGGGCCCACGGGGAGGGTCGCGGCGCGGGCGGCTTCGGCCAGGGCGGGGTGGGCCAGGCAGTTCGCGTGGAAGTCGGCGCGCACGCCGAGGACCACCCGGATCCGGCTTCCGGGGTTGCGGGCGGCGAGCAGGGCCGCGAGGAAGTCCCGTCGTTCGTCGGGGTCGGCGCAGAGGGTGAAGAGCTCCTCGAACTGGTCGACGATCAGCCAGGTCTCGCCGTCCGCGGCGGCGGCGGTCAGGACCGGCCCGTGGGTGCGCATCGGGTGTTCGCCGGGAGTGAGGACGCGCAGGGCCGCGGTGGGCGGCAGCGGTGGCTCGGAGCGGCGCAGTCGCGGGATGAGACCGGCCCTCAGCAGGGAGGACTTGCCGCTGCCGGAGGGGCCGAGGACGAGGACGAAGCGGTGTTCGGCGACCAGGGCCGTCAGTTGGCCGGTCAGGCGTTCCCGGCCGAAGAACACCGACTCGTCATCGGGTTCGAAACGTGTCAGGCCCCGGTAGGGCGCGGTGCCGTCGCCGTCGGCACCCTGCGCGAGCGAGGCCAGGGCTTCGTTCTCGGCTTCGGCTCGGGCCTCGGCTTCCGCCTCCCGCCACCGTCGTTCCCACTCAACCCGGTCGGCGCCGCAGACCTCGGCGTAGGCCAGCGTGACGGGCAGGCTCGGGAGGCGTTTCCCGGCGGCGGCCTGAGAGAGCGCGGTCACCGAATAGCCGGCCCGCGCGGACAGTTCGCGGTAGGGGACGGAGCCGGCCGCGCGGCGCAGTGCGCGCAGCTCCGCGGCGAACCGGGCGGTCGGACCGGCCTGTGGATCGAGCGGCTTCTCCGGCCTTCCCACAGCACTGCCCATGCTGCTCCCCTCCCCGGAATCAAGATCGTTTCCACCGTAGGAGGGAGAACCCACCAGCCACAAGGGTCTCTTCAGCCACGGAATCAATTGTTCAGCCGCCCGGATCGAGGCTGCTGAACAATCCGCGAGCCGGTGGACTGCTGCCAGACGCCGATCGCCGCACGGGCCGGACGGCGCGCCCAGCCCCTGTTCTCCCCCTGCGGGGCGGGGCGGGCCGGGTACCGGCGATCGGCGTCACCACAACGCCACGTACACACCGCACACACCGCACACACCAGACACAGCCGACACACCGCACGTACCGCACACACCGCGTACGCCACTCGACGGGGCGCGCGCCACGGCTCCGGCCTCCGTGTGCGCCTTCCACAGGAGCAGAGTTGTTCACACGAACACACAAGCCTCGACGCGCCGCGGGGGCCCTCGCCCTCGCCACCGCCGTCGTCGCCCTCAGTACGGGGCTTACCGGCCCCGCCGGGGCGGCATCCGCCGCCTCCCCCTCGACGAGCACCCCGGCCGCCCACATCACGGGCGCCCCCGTGACCGTCACGCTGATCACCGGCGACCGGGTGACCGTGAACGCCACCGGCGCCGTCCTGCGCTTCGAGCCCGCCCGGGGCCGTGAGCGCGTACCGGTCGCGATCGAACGCGCCGACGGCCGCACCCTGGTCCTGCCCGCCGACGCCCGGGCCCTGCTGGCCTCCGGCAAGCTGGACCGGCGCCTCTTCGACGTCACCACGCTCGCCGACCCGACCCTGCGCGCCCTGCACCGCGGCGGACTCGGACTCATCGTCCAGTACGAGGGCGCCGCCGACGCGGCGCGCACGGAGCTGCGGTCCGCCGCCGGCAACGGGGCCAAGCACACCCTCCGGGCGGTCAACGCCGAAGCCGTCGAGGCCTCCCCCGCCGACGCCACGAAGGTCTGGGAGGCCCTGACGAGCCCCGCGGCGCGCGGCGTCCGGGCCGCCGACGCCGGCATCGGCAAGGTCTGGCTGGACGGCGTCCGCAAGGCGAGCCTGGACAAGAGCACGAAGCAGATCGGCGCCGACCGGGCCTGGCAGGCCGGATTCGACGGCACGGGCGTGAAGATCGCCGTCCTGGACACCGGTGTCGACAAGACCCACCAGGACCTCAAGAGCCAGGTCGTCGGGGAGAAGAACTTCTCCGCCTCCCCCGACACCGCGGACCGCGTCGGCCACGGCACCCACGTGGCCTCCATCGCCGCCGGCACCGGAGCAGCGTCGGGCGGAGCCCTCAAGGGCGTCGCGCCCGGCGCCAAGGTGATCAGCGGCAAGGTCCTCGACGACCGGGGCCACGGCACCGATTCCGCGGTCATCGCGGGCATGGAGTGGGCCGTCGCCGAAGGCGCGGACATCGTCAACCTCAGCCTCGGAAGCCGGGACTTCCCCGGCGTCGACCCGGTCGAGGCCGCCGTCGACCGGCTGTCGGCGGAGAAGGGCGTCCTGTTCGCCGTCGCCGCGGGCAACGACGGCGCCGGCGAGTCCACGGTCGGCTCGCCCGGCAGCGCCGACGCCGCCCTGACCGTCGGCGCCGTCGACGCCAAGGACGTCCTCGCGGGGTTCTCCAGCAGGGGCCCCCGCGTCGGCGACGGCGCGGTCAAACCCGACCTCACCGCGCCCGGCGTGGGCATCGCCGCCGCGGCGGCCCCGGGGAGCATGCTCGACACCGATCCCGGAGCCCAGCACCCCGCCCCGGGTTACCTGCGGCTCAACGGCACCTCCATGGCCACCCCTCACGTGGCCGGAGCGGCAGCACTGCTGAAGCAGAAGAACCCCGGCTGGACCGGGACCGAGCTCAAGGGCGCGCTGACCGCTTCCACGAAGGACGGCGCGGCCGGCGTCCAGCAGCAGGGCACCGGCCGCGTGCAGGTGGACAAGGCCCTCGCCCAAACGGTGATCACCGAGCAGCCGTCGGTGTCCCTCGGCACGGCCCAGTGGCCGCACGCCGACGACGCGCCGCTCACCAAGAAGGTCGCCTACCGCAACCTCGGCACCACCGACGTCACCCTGGACCTCGCGGTGACCGGCACCGACGCCCAGGGCAGGCCCGCCCCGGCCGGGTTCTTCGCGCTCGGCGCCGACAAGGTGACCGTGCCCGCCGGCGGCCGGGCCGAGGTGGACCTGACCGCCGACACCCGGCTCGGCGACACCGACGGCGCCTTCTCCGCCTACGTCACCGCCACCGGCGGCGGCCAGTCGGTGCGTTCGGGTGCGGCGGCCGTCCGTGAGGCCGAGGCGTACGACGTCACGATCACGACCGTCGACCGCGACGGCGGCCCCGCCCGCGAGTTCTCCCACTCCCTGTTCGGCATCGGCGGCGCCGCCGCCGGCATATGGAAGGGCGTCAGCAACGAGGCCGGCCCCAGCACCCTGCGGCTGCCCAAGGGCACGTACGCCCTCCACGGCGCCGTGTACCAGGACGGCTCGGACCTCACCAAGGGCGTCGACTGGCTGGTCCAGCCCCGGCTGGAGGTCTCCGGAACCACCACGGTCACGGTCGACGCGCGCACCACGAAGCCGGTGGACATCACCGTGCCCGGTCTGACCACGGCCGACTTCGCCCAGCCGTACTACCAGCAGGCGGTCGGCGAGGGCCACCTCGGCAACGGCTGGGTCCTCCCCAAGGGCTACACCGGCTTCCGCTCCGCCCACATGGGGCCGGCCGTGACCGACGGCTCGCTCACGCAGAGCTGGCTGGCGACCTTCATCAAGGACCCGGCCACCCAGTACTCGGTTGCCCTCGGCGGCGCGACGGACCGTCTCGCCACCGGGTACACCCGGCACCTGAAGGCGACCCAGCTGGCGAAGCTCTCCGTGGACATGGGCGCGCCCGCCCCCGGCAAGTCCGGCTACGCCTACGCCGCCCCCACCCTGCCGGGCATGTCCCAGGGCGACTTCTACGGGGCCGTCCAACCCGCTCCCGGCACCCGTACGCTCCTGCTCTCCGCCCTGGACGGCGCGACCTGGCGCAGCGGCTTCTGGCAGCTCGGCGCCCCCGACGGTGACGGCAACCAGCGCATCGAGGCGGACCAGGCCTCCCTGGAGTCCAAGCGCTACACGGCGGGCTCCTCCCACCGCGAGACCTTCAACACCGGAGTCTTCGGACCGCTCCTGGGCAAGGGCCTGGGAGTGTTCCGCACCGCGCCCGACCCGGAGACGGGCAAGCAGACCATCACGGGCGCGGTACCCCTCTTCGGTGACGGCGCCGGCCACGCCGGCTCCGCGTCGCTCGCCAAGACCTCCACCACCCTGTACCGCAACGGCGTCAAGGTCGCCGAGAACGAGGACCCGCTGAGCGGCTGGGCCCCCTTCACGGTCGATGGCACCGACGCCGAGTACCGGCTGGCCACCTCGGCCGAGCGGACCCCGGACGCCTCCCCCGTCTCCACCCGCATCGACACGAGCTTCACCTTCCGCTCCTCTCAGGTCGCAGCCCACACCGCGCTCCCGGTCTCCACGGTGCGCTTCCACGCCCCGCTCGATACCGCCTCCCGCGCCCCGGCGGGCAAGGTCACCCGGATCCCCGTGACCGTGCAGGGCTCGGCCTCCGGGAAGAACCTCAAGTCGCTGACGATCTCCGTGAGCCTCGACGGCGGCACGACCTGGAACCCGGTCAAGGTCACCGACGGCGCGTTCTCCGTCCGCAACCCCGCGAAGGACCGGGGCATCTCCTTCCGGGCCCAGATCACCGACAAGCAGGGCAACGTCTCGGAGGTCACGATCACCAACGCCTACCTGGGCAAGTGATCTCCCTTCCTTGAGCCGACACCCGTACGGGAGGCCGATCCTCGGCCGCCCCCGAAGGCGAAACCCGCCCGCCACGAAGAGTGGCGGGCGGGTTTCGGGTGTGGGGGCTCCGTCTGCGTTCGGTTCAGTCGGTGAGGTCCGTACGCCACTGGGCGCGGGCTGTGGAGAGGAGCTGCGGGAGGTCCGAGGCCTGCTCGTCGTACTGCTGGTCGTTGACGAGGAGCTGGTAGACCTGGCCGCCCTCGCCGCCGACGAAGAGTTCGGTCCGGTGGCAGGGGATCTCCCGGGCCGGCCAGTGGTAGTCCATCTCCAGTCGCACGGCCTCCTTCCCGCCCTGTCCGTCCGCGTGGGTCTCGGCCGTCAGGGCCACCATCTTCGACTCCTCCGTTCTGCCGTACCAGGCGAGTTGTCCGGCGGCTGCCGACTGGGCGGTCCGGCCGTTGCTGTCGTCTCGCTTCACCCCGATCGCGTAGCGCTCGTCAGGAGAGACCCAGGTGGACTGGAGCGCGTTGTCGACGTCGAGCTTCCAGCCCTCGGGCACGGCGACGGCGAGGCGGAGCGCCTTCGCCCGGACGATGTGCCAGCCGGACGGCACCGGCGGGGGCGTCTGTTCCCCGGAGCTCGACGGCGGCGGGGACGCGGGGGCCGAGCCTTCCGGTGTCGTGGGGGTACCCGTGGTGTCCGGGGCGGCGGGTGCGGTGATCGGCTGTCCTTGCGCCGTGTCTCCCGGTGAGGAGGGACTGTCCGGCGTCTCCTGGGCGCCGCCGGAGTGGTTGGCAATCACCAGTACCGCGACCAGGGCCGCGAGCGCCGCCCACTGCGCGGGCGTGCTCCAGCGTCCCCGTCGCCCGGTGCGCGGTCTGCGCCGCTTGTTCGGGCCTGCGCCGGGGTCAGGCTCGCTCCTGGCTCGGCCCCCCGGCGGCGAGGTCGTCGGATCGGAGCCGGCTGTGGGCGGAGGGCCGGAGGGCGGAGCCGAACCGGGCGGTGAGGACGGCGTGGGGGCCGCGGTCGTCGCGGCGGTGTGGAGGCGGCGGGCCTGCTGGAGCTTGTCCGTTCTGGTGCGGGCGTCACGGGCGAAGCGGTGCTCGACGATCTGGTTCAGCCGCGCAAGCGGAATGATCTTCTGGCCGGACCGGTACTCGCTCCAGACGCTCCTGGTCAACTGGAAGCGCTCTTCCAACTGGCTGACCGTGTCCTGCGCGGTCAGTTCCCGCAGGAACAGCGCCAGGGCGTTGGCTTCGGGCGTCCGGCCCTTCAACGGGCCCGGCGGGCGTCCCGCTCTGCTCGTCTCTCCCCCTTCTTCGGCTGCCGGCGTGTTCACGGACAGTCGTGCACGTTCGCGGTCGCCCCCGTGCCCCTCATGCCGCTGACCTGCACTGGCATCGACACGCCCCGACGGACCATCAGATCAGGTTCCGACGTGGTGTTCCACCGCTTCCACCGATCAGGACAGCGGAATCCACCACGCCGAAGGGCGCCCGTGATGCTCCCGTTCATCCGCCGTCCCGAGGCCGCCGCGGCCCTGGCCGGCCTGGTCATGGCCGGCCTGGTCATGGCCGGCTTGGTCATGGCTGCCCGCCCGACGATCGTCCCCGCCACCGCGAGGAGTACGTCCCACCGCGAGAAGCCCTCACCGACCGGGGCCAACGGCAGCGGAGCCGCGCCATCGGTCACCTGACTCCGTAGCCGGCGCTTTCGTCCCCGGCTGACTGCGGTGCCGTTGATGCGTGGCCAGCCGGGGCTCAGCCGGCCTCGGCGGTTGTGTGGCCCTTCGCCCCGCGGCGGGCACGGGCGTCGCGGACCATCTTCCAGAACAACACCGGGCCGAGCAGTGTCAGAGCAGCGAAGACGACGGCCGGGTGGTCGCCGCCTGCGGCGAGAGTGCCGATGAGCACGGTACCGAGCGCATGGTCGAGTGCATCGAGACCCGGGCCGGTTCGGTGGCCCGGACCAGCCCGGCGCACACGCCGCAGTGCCCTCAGGGCGAAGAAGAGGTTCAGGCCTGCGCAGGCGAGCAGGATCCAACGGACCGCCATGGGTATGTTCACGGGCGCGACTTTAGGCCACGATCAGCGCGTTCGGTGCCACGTCGTACCACGCGAGGCTGATGCCTGGACGGTCGGCGACCGTCTGCCACCACCAGGTCGCCGAGGCCGTGATCAGACCGCTGCACACGAGCGTCAGGGCAGTGGGTACCGCCGGCTTCGTGACGGGCCAGCGCCTGCGGGTGACCGACTGGGGCCGGCGGTCAGCACGGTGAGGGCGAGCAGGAAGTCGCAGACGCCCTCGAGTTCGGGGGCGACGTGGGAGGAGAGCAGGACGGTGGTGCCGTGGGCTGCGGCCTCGGTCGGGAGGGTGCTCTCGCCCGCCCCGTTGGGCCCGACCAGCGCGCCCGGTCGCGGCGTTCCCGTACACCGAGGCCGAGGTCCAGCGCTCAGCGCCTGCGCGAAGGGCGCGTTGGGGGGCGTCGGGGTCCGTCCGCAGTGCCGTCCCTCAGTGGTCCTTGACGGTGATACCGGCCTGTCGCGCCAGGGCGGGCGCGAGGTCGAACAGCTGGGTCGTGCTGATGATGGCGCCCTTGAGAGCCTCGACGCCCGAGGCGATCTGTACGCCGGCAGCGTCCCGCAGGTCGACCCGGCTCATCACAGCACGGTCGAACCGGGCCCGGTCCAGAGTGGTCCCGGGGAAGGCGACGTCCGTCAACGCGGCCTGGCCGAAGTCCACGTCCCGCAGGAGACAGTCCACGAAGGTGACGTTGCGCAGTACGGTCGCGCGGAAGTTGACGGAGTCGAGTTTGCACTGGTGGAAGACGATCCGGCGGAACTCGGCCCCGTGGGCCTCGACCCCGGCCCAGATCCCGGCGGTGACCGTGGTGTCCAGCCAGGTGCTCTCGGCGGCATCCACGCCGACCAGGCGAGGGGTGTGCCACCAGGTGTCGTCGAACCGTGCCCGCCTGAGCCGGGCACGGTCGAAGGTCACCGAGGAGAACACCGATTCACCGAACCGGCAGCTCCCCGCATCGACGGAGTCGAAAACCTGGCCCTCGAACCGGACCCACTCATAGGTCTCCTCCCGCTCGATCCCCCCAGAGAACGGCTCCAGCCGGTCCGCGTAGGAGAGCTCGCCCGGGTCTCGGGGAACGTCGACAGCCGTGATCAAATCCTTCGGGGGAACGCGCCGGGAACAGCCCCCTCGACACCGCCGGAAGGGCGAGTCCTGCGGGAGGGAGATGCCTCCATCCTGACCAGAGATGCCTGGATTCGCCCAATCGGGATGAATCAGGCCAGACGCCAGCGCGGCCTGCGGCGCTCACAAGGCGTCTGCCGGAGCTTGCCTGCGAGGGGGTTCGGCCTCACGGCGGGGGGACCGGGGTGCGCAGGCGGGCCGCGAGGAGGGCGATGTCGTCCTCGGCGGGGCCGTCGGTCAGCTGGGCCAGGATGTCGTCGAGGATCGCGTCGAGTCCGGCCCGGGGGTTCAGTCGCAGGCGGGTGAGCCGGGCCAGGGAGGTGTCGATGTCCTCGCCGCGTCGCTCGACCAGGCCGTCGGTGTACAGCACGACGGCCGCTCCGGGCAGGCCCGGGCGGGTCAGGGAGGCGTAGTCGCCGAGGCCGGTGCCGAGCGGTGGGCCCACGGGGACGGGCAGGATTTCCACCCGGCCCTCACGGGTCAGGCGCAGGGGCGGCAGATGGCCGGCGCTGGCGTAGGAGATGGTGTGCTTGGCGGAGTCGCCGAGGGCGAGCAGGCAGGTGGCGACCCGGTCGAAACCGGATTCGGCGACCATGCGGTCGGCGTAGGTGAGGATCTCGTCCAGGGACAGGCCGCCCGCGGCCAGGGCGCGCAGCATCGAGCGGTAGTGGCTCATGGCGACGGCGGCCTCCACACCGTGTCCCATCACATCGCCGATGACCAGCAGGTTGCGCCCGCCGGGCATGGGCAGTGAGTCGAACCAATCGCCGCCGACCAGGGCGCTGTCCTGGGCGGGCAGGTAGCGGGAGGCCGTCTCCAGGTTGGGGTGCGGGGTGGACGGCTCGGTCAGCAGCGCCCGCTGCAGCTCCAACGCGATGGTGCGCTCGCGGGCGAACTGGAACGCTCGCTCGAGAGCCCGGGCAGGCGGACCGCCAGCTCCTGGGCCACGACGGCGTCGTCGCGGGTGAAGGCCGGGGAGGAGTCGTGGCGGACCATGGAGAGGGCACCGACGAGACGCGACTCGGTGGTCAGGGGAACCATGAGTGCGGAGTGGAATCCCGCTGCGCGGTAGCGGGCCGTCCGCTGCGCGTAAGGCCCGCCGACGGCCTCGGCTTCGTCGGTCCGGAGGTCGTGCAGCATGACCTGGCCCTCGTCGAGGCACCGCCGCAGCGGGGAGCCTGCCTCGAACTCCACGGATCCGTCCACGGTTCCCAGGTCGCCGAGGCGCTCCGCCAGATCCGGCGGAGCCCGGAAAGCAGCCCTGCGCAGTCGTGTCACCCCGGGCCGCCCCTGGCCCGGCTGCCCCGGCCTGCCGTCCTCGAACAGCGCCACCGAGGCGGCGTCCGCGAGGCCCGGCACCACGAAGTCCACGAGTTCCGTGCACGTGGCGTCGACGTCGAGGGTCGTACCGATGGCCGTCGCTGCCGTGTCCAGCATCGCCATGCGCTGGTGCGAGCGCTCCAGCCTGTGCAGATACTGGCGCGACTCAGTGATCTCCAGCCCGATGCCGACCACACCCACGACGGCGCCTTGCTCGTCCTCGAGCCGGTGGTAGGTCACGCGCCACTCGCGGCGCGCGTACGGCGAATAGGCCCGGGTCTGGCCCGAGCCGACGAGCTGGCGGGGCCGACCGTCCTCCAGCACCTGCCGCAGCAGCTCCTCCGGCCGCTGCACACCGGGCAGGACGTCGGCCAGGGTCCGGCCGACGTGCGCCTCGGCGGGCAGGCCGTTCACTCGGGCCATGTGCGGGTTGACGTACAGGTAGCGCAGGTCGGTGTCCAGTACGGCCACACCGGCGGCCGCGCCCTCCACGATTTGCCGCAGCAGCCTGTACTCACGGCGCAATCGGGACGCCGCGGCCGCACCTGCCGCGGCGAGCAGCGTCTCGGTGTCCACGGACAGCAAGGGCTGTGGAGTCGAGGGGTCCAGCCCCACCGATCACCTCCCGGTCAGCCGACAGCCTGAGCGCCCGGCGGTCGCCGGATACGCACCATGGTCCGACGGAGCACGGTCACGCGCATGTCAGGAGGCTGCCCGCGCTACACCTCGATCACGTTCCGGTGGAGCCGGCCGCGGGCATGGAGTAGTGCACGACGTACGGGAGCCTCTGCCGCTGCCGGACGGCTCCGTCGACTTCTTCCCCCGAGACCTCGTCGCCTGTGGCGGGTCACGCAAACGCTGCACCGCTGCCCCGGCCCGGCCACTGGGCTGCACGAAGTCCACCATCCTCTACATGGCGGCACTCCAGGTGACGGTCGGGGGGGGAGGACACGCGCGCACAGGGGTGCGCCGCACGCGTCGGTGAGGCCGAGGCTGCCCACCAGCAGGCCGCTGCGCCCCGCGGCATCGAGCGCCTCGGCGGGTACGGCATCGAGCACGAGTTTGGCGCGGCGGAACATGGTGAAAGCGCCTGCACCGTCGACCGTGCCCCATGACAGATAGATGAACCGGCTTCCCGGACCGCCTTGCACGTAGGGCCCTTTCACATCGACGCCCGTCGGCGAGATAACCGTGGTGCACTCCAGGGTCCAGGTCGCGGAGGCGGCGTTGCCGGGCTGCGGATCGAGGAGCTCGGTGGGGCGGTTGCGACGTTGCACGGCGACATGGATGTTGCGGTACGCCGACCCGTCGTCTGCTCGTGCATGGGGCGGGCAGGTGAGGCCGGGCAGGTCGACTGCGTCGATGCGGATGCGCATGGCAGTCAGTGTCCTCGTCGGTGTCGGTGTGCCGCTGCTCGTTCCGACGGCGGGCCCTCACGGTCCCCGGTCCGCCGAATTCAGCGCACGCCGGAGCTCGGCGACGCCCGGCACACCGTCGACCCGGCCGTCCGGCCGATGTCGAGCGCCGCTCGGCCGAGCCGGCCGCGACGCGCGAGGCCCTGCGCGGACATCGCTGCGGCCGGAGGCAAAACCTCCGCAGCGTCCGTCAGCGAGGTCCGGTCAGGGTGAGCTGGGCACGGTGGAAGTCGAAGTGCCGCGTCGGATAGCGGTAGATGTCCGCGAGCGTCATGAAGTCCTTGAAGAAGGGATCCCAGCGCACTGGAAACCGCATCCCCCGGGTGAGGTCGTCCTCGCGCTCCGCCGCGAGCCTGTCCCGCAGCGAGTCGATCACGCGGTCGAACGCGACGCCCGTCCGGCGCGGGCCACAAACCTTCACGGCCCCGCACGGCCCGAGGTAGTTGATCACATCGAACGGCACCGTCCCCGCGTCCAGCAGCCGGGCGAAGCCCTTCCCCACGGGGGCGGGAAGCCGCCCGAATGCTCGCGCGAGGAACAGCAGCCGCAGGGTGACCATGTAGCCGAAGAGCATGTGCCACAGCAGTTGCTCGTTGGTCCACCGCGTGCCGCTGGTGGGCCGCACCAGGGCCGCCCGGCAGCAGCTCGCCGACACCGGTCGACTCGGTCCGGACCCGGGTGTCGGTCCTGCGAGTGGTTGTGACGCGTTGTCCGGTGTTACGAGTTGTGTGGCGTTACCAGGCCGGATTCGTAGGCGAGGACCACGAGCTGGGCGCGATCGCGGGCACGGAGCTTGGCCATGGCCCGGTTGACGTGGGTCTTCGCGGTCAGCGGGCTGATCACCATGCGGTCCGCGATCTCGTCGTTGGACAGGCCCTGCGCGACCATGACGACAGCTTCGCGTTCGCGGCCGGTCAGTTCTTTCAACGCCGGCCCGGTGGTTCTGGGGAGCGGCCGGCTGACGTACCGGTCGATGAGCTTGCGGGTGATGGAGGGGGCGAGCAGGGCGTCGCCGCGCGCCGCGACGCGTACGGCGTGCAGGAAGTCCTCCGGCACGATGTCCTTGACGAGGAATCCGGCGGCGCCGGCGCGCAGGGCGTTGAAGACGTACTCGTCCAGGCCGTAGTTGGTGAGGATGACGACGTGCACCCCGGCCAGGGCCGGGTCGGCCGCGATGCGCCGGGTCGCCTCGATGCCGTCCATGACCGGCATCTGGATGTCGATGAGCGCGATGTCGGGCAGGTGCTCCCCGGCGAGCTCCACGCCTTCCTGGCCGTTGGCGGCTTCGGCAACGACCTCGATGTCGTCCTCGAGGTCGAGGAACGCGCGGAATCCGCTGCGGATGAGGGGCTGGTCGTCGACCAGCAGAACCCGGATCACGAGGCACGCTCCACGGGGAGTTCGGCCCGGACGGTGAAGCCGCCCCGGTCACGCGGCGCTGCCTCGAGGCGACCGCCGAGGGCGGTGACGCGTTCGCGCATCCCGAGCAGCCCGATGCCCGGCACGGGGACGGCTCGCGGCGTGGCCTTGCCGTTGTCGTCGACCTGCAGGGCCACCGCGTCCGGGCGGTAGTCGATGCGGACCGATGCCGTGGTGGCGTCCGCGTGACGGGCGATGTTGGTGAGGGATTCCTGAACGATCCGGTAGACGGTACGGCCCACCGCGGCCGGTACGTCGTGCTGCCGGCCGCGGATCGTCAGCGTCGCCCGCACACCGGACTTGCCTGCCCGTTCCACCAGTTCGGGGATGTGGTCGAGGCCGTGCGGTGGGGTGGTGTCGTCGTCGCGCAGGGCCTCCAGGGTGGCGCGGAGCTCCCGGGACGCCTCCCGGCCGGCCTCCCGGATCGCCAGCAGCGCCTCCGGGACCGGCTCACCACGCTTGTGGGCCACATGGACGGCGGCCTCGGACTGCACCTTGATGACCGAGATCTGGTGGGTGAGGGAATCGTGCAACTCTCGCGCGATGTGCAGCCGCTCCTCGTCGGCGCGGCGCCGGGCGGTCTCCTCCCGGGTGCGTTCGGCTTCGTCCGCCCGCTGCTCGGCCTGCCGCAGGGCCTCACCGGCGGCGCCGGCGGCGATGAGCCAGGCGATCTGGAGGGCGCCCCGGGCCTGCGCGAACGCCTCACCCGTGCTGTGCAGGCCCGAGACGAGGGCCGCGAAGGGGAGGGCGGCCAGCACGGCCACGCTCACCACCACCGTGACGACGCGGTGTCCCGCCCTCATCGCCGCGTACACCGCGAAGAGGAACGCGACGGCAGCCACGTCGAACCCTGCCGCCTGGTAACCCACCGCGCACAGGCCGGTGACGGCGAGGACGGCGACCGGAGCCCGGCGGCCCGCGGCCAGCGCCAGGCCGCCCACTGCCAGCAGTACGTACCCGAGCAGGCCGAGGCCCGTGGCGGGGTGCTGCCCGGACAGCCCGGTGACCAGCAGCGCGGCCGCCACGCCCACGGCGATCAGCCAGTCCCTGACACCGGCAGGAACCCGGAACCGTCCATTGCTCATACGCGCACCGTAGCCGGAGGCCGCCACGGGCGAATCCCGCTCACGGACCAGCGACCGACTACTGCGCACGCGGTAGTCGAGCGGCACCTGCCGCGTCCGTGGTAGTGCGAAGTGCCTGCGCCTGCCGGACGACCTGCCAGGGGTCCGGCCGACATGCTCGATCCACATCCAGTCGTGGGAAGAGAAGGAGCACCCTGATGTCCGCTCGTCGCCTGTTCGCCGCCTCGGCTACCGCCCTGCTCGCCGGGCTCGGTCTTGCCACCCCCGCGGCAGCGCACGCCTCGGTCCAGCCGCTCGCTGCCGGTGTCACCGACTTCAGCCTCGGGCGGCTCGGAGCCACCATCGGCGGGCTGTTGGGGGTGGCCGCCGTGGTCATCGCCGTGCTGGCGCGGAGACGACCCGCTGGTCGCCTCGGCAAGGCCAACGGGTCGCTCGGGGCCAAGGCCGCCGTGGTCCTGGGGCTGATGGGCATGGTCCTCGGCGGGCTGATCGCGGCCACGGCCAGCGGCGGACTGGGCACCGGCAACGGGCTGGGCGGTTCCTACGTGGCCCTGCTGCTCGGGCTGTTCGGCACGGTACTGGGCGGTCGGGCTTTGAACCGCTCCCGCATCACCCGTTGACCGCGGCGGATCCGTGCTCTGGCGCGGTCACGGCGTACGGGCCGGCACCGCGCCGGTGGGCCCGTAAGGCGGCTTCGCGGCCGTGCAGCCGCGGGCCCCTGCACCGTGGAGTTCACGAGCAGCAGGTGCAGCCGGGCTCGCAGCCGCACGCGTCCGTCTCTGCCGCGGCCGCTCCGGCTGGGGCCGACGTGTGCGCGGTCGGTGCGCAACAGCCCTTGCCCTGCCAGGCATCGCGTCCTTCCTTGACGGCGATGGCGGCGATGACGCGGGCGGCGAGGGGGTCGGCCCAGGACCAGCCGAGGGTGGCGTTCAGGACCAGGCCGACGAGGAGTACGGCGGACAGGTAGGTGCACAGCAGCGTCTGCTGGGAGTCGGCGACCGCGCTGGCGGAGCCGAGTTCACGACCGGCCTTGCGCTGGGCGGCCGACAGGAACGGCATGATCGCGAGCGAGAGAGCGGCGAGGAAGATGCCGGGGATGGAGCGGTCCACCTCGCCGGTGCCGGTCAGCGCGCGGACGGCGTCGAAGGCGACGTACGCGGCGAGGGCGAAGAAGGAGACGGCGATGATCCGCAGGGTGGTCTTCTCCCGCGCTTCGCGCAGGGCGTGGTCGCGGGCGGAGAACTGCCAGGCGACTGCCGCGGCGGAGGAGACTTCGACGATCGAGTCGAGGCCGAAGCCGATGAGCGCGGTGGAGGAGGCCATGGTGCCGGCGGTGAGCGCGACGACGGCCTCGATGACGTTGTAGGTGATCGTCGCGGCGACGAGGAGCCGTATGCGGCGGGCGAGTGCGTCGCGGCGGGCCGGGGACGGGGACGGGGACGGGCCCAGGGATATCGCGGTCATCAGCAGCATCCCTTCTCGGCGGCGTCCGGGCAGGTCTTGTCGTTCTCCACCGCCACCACCGCGGCGAACAGGTGTTCCAGTGCCTGGCCCAGGCGTGCGTCGGCGAGCTCGTAGCGGGTGCGCCGGCCGTCGGGCACCGTGACGACCAGGCCGCAGTCCCGCAGACAGGTGAGGTGGTTCGACAGCCGGGTGCGGGAGATGCCGAGCGCGTCGGCGAGCTCGGAGGGGTAGGCGGGCGCCTGACGCAGCGCGAGGAGGATGCGGCAGCGGATCGGGTCGGCGAGCGCGCGGCCGAAGCGGGCCAGCACCTCTATGTCAGCGGCAACGGTAAGCACGCCGCCGACAGTACAGCGAATCCTGGATTCAGGAAATCATGGACTCTTCTGTCCTGGGCAGGCATCCTTCCCTGACACAGCAGCACGGATCAGGGGGCGCACGTGGAGTCGGTGGTCGTGGACGGGGTGCGGATCGCGTACGAACGGGCGGGCCGGGGACGGCCGGTGGTGCTGGTGGGCGGTACGGGGATGCCGCCGGTGGCCTGGGAGCTGTGCGGCCTCCGGGAGGACCTGGTGCGGGCGGACTTCGAAGTGATCACCTACGCCGCACGCGGGGTCGCCCCCTCCGGCGCCCCCTCGCCACCCTGGTCGATGGCGGGCGCCGGACCGGTCACCGGAGTCCTCGACGCCATGCTCGACGCGGAAGCGGAACTGATAGCCGTGACCGGCCGGCTGCCCGCAGCGTTCACGCGCCTGCAGACCCTGCTCTCCAGCCTGCCGCCGGCCATCCTGCGCGAGGACGAGCAGCAGACCCGCACGTGGCTGGAACTCCTCGGCGCTCAGCAGGAGATCTGGACGTCGACCGGCGGCGAGGTGGGCCAGGCCACCGCGGCCGAAACGTGGCTGCGCGATCCGCACCGCATGGCCGCGCTCGCCGACGTCGCCGTCCCCGTGCTGGTCCTGTGCTTCGAGCACGACCTCTGCTTCCCGCCCCGCGCCTCACGGGCCGCTGCCGACGCCCTGCCCCACGGGGAGTTCACGGTCATCGTCGACGCCGCACACGGCGGCCTCCTCACCCACCCGAAGGAGACAAGTGCCGCCCTCCTGGCATTCCTGAACCGCCCGTGACACCGGCCTCCCCCGGCTCGGCCGCCCCGAAGCGGGGCTGAAGACCGGGTCGGTCTTGGGGAGTAGGACCGATGCCCCATGCACACCGCACGTCTGTTGGCTGGCGTCGCCCCTCATGCAGAACACGAACCCGGAACCTCGCCAGACGGCGGAACGCAGGCGCGACACTCTGGAGCGGCTCGCCGCGGAGCGGGATGTCTGGGTATCGACGGCTCACCCCGATCACGGTCCGCACCAGGTACCGCTGTGGTTCTCCTGGGACGGCCGTGCAGTGTGGATGTGCACCGGCGCGACCTCCGTGACCGCCCGGAACGTCCAGAAGGAACCCCGGGTGCGCCTGTCGCTGCCGGACACCTTCGATGTGGTGCTTCTGCAGGGCGAGACGGAATGCTTCACCGACCAGGACGTGCCCGGAGACCCGGCCGACGCCTTCACCGGCAAGCTCGGGTGGGACCCGCGTACGGAGGACGGCGCCCATCTGTACCTGCGCGTGGTGCCGAAGACCGTGCGCGCTTGGCGAGGCGTGCGTGAGCTGCGAGGCCGAGTCATCATGCGCGACGGAGCATGGCTGGAGTAGGGGCCGTCGCGGGCGGATGATCTCCCCACCCGCGCACCACGAGAAGCGCACGAAGCCCAGACGCGCAGAATGACTACGGGTTCGGCAGCGGCTGACCACGCTGTCTGACGTGCTTCGTATGCTTCCGCCCATGAGCATGAACGGGGAGTACCTGCGCATCACGCCGGCGGAACTGGACCGGGCCCTGATGGATCCCGAATGGGCGCTGGGCCTCGCCGAGGAGATCCAGGACGCGCAGGAGGAGAGCGAGCCCGCGCCGGCCGAAGCGCGCCACTTCACCACGCACAAGGCTTGGCACCTGCTGGGGTTCCTTCTGGAACGCTCCGCTTTCCCCGTCGGCATCGTCCACGGAGAGGAACCCCTCGCCACCGATTGCGACTGGGGCTACGGACCGCCGCAGTACCTGACCCCGGATCGAGTACAGCTCGCCGCCGACACCTTGCGGGAGACGACGTTTGACCAGCTCATCCAGGATGTCGACCCCTCCGAACTCACCAGGGCCGGGATCTACCCCCAGATCTGGGACTCGCCCGACTCACTGGAGTGGGCCCGCGACGTGTTGACTCCCCTTACGGAGTTCTTCCGGGGTGCCGCATCCACCGGTCACGCGATGCTCATCTGGCTCGACTGATCTCTTTCTCTCTCCCCCGGAGCGGCCCAGACGTTGAAGGACGACCTGAACCGACCTCGAACGTGTCCGGGCGATCAGGTTCGGAGCAAGATGACGAGCGGCTGCGGAAGTGCACCGCGGTCTGCGAGGACTACGCCGCGACGGTAGGTCCGGGGCGCCGGACGGCCGTGCCCCGGCACCCGCCAGGAACCACCGGTACTCCACCGCGCACCAGCTCGTCATCGACGTGGACACCCGTCTCGCCGTCGTGGTCCGCCGGCCTCCGTCGGCAACACCACCACGATCGCCGACGGCGACTACCACGGCGTCCACCACTCCATGCTCGGCATCGCCCGGATGCACCACCATGCCCTCGCCGGAAAGCCACGAGGGCCGCGCGACGATTCGCCATTCCGGCCACCGACCGTCCGGACTTTCGCCCAGTTTCTGAAGCCTCCACCCGGCAACGCCGACACGCTCGAACTCCGGAAAAGGACACCATCGCACAAAAGAACTACTGGACAGGCCGAAGTACCTAACAGCATACGTCCGGTGCGCCTCGAAAAGGATGGCTATTGAGCTGATGTAAACAATGATCGGATCGCTCTCGGGCGCCTCCCCCAAAAAAGGAGTCAGACAATGAGGCCACTGCGCCGCCCCCGCCAGGCCGCTACCCTGCTCGCCGCTCCCACATTCGCGCTCACCCTTTCCGGCTTGGTCGCCACCCCCGCCCACGCCGCCACGATCGACGTCGCCTGCTCCCCCGCCGCCCTCATCCAGGCCGTCTCCACCGCCAACAGCACCCCCTCCACCGCCGACACCCTCAACCTCGCCCGCGACTGCACCTACACCTTTGCCGAGCAGATCGCCGGCCCCGGCCACGCCGCGCTCCCCCAGATCACCAGCCCCATCACCATCGACGGACGCAACGCCACCCTCACCCGCGACGACAACACCGACAACGAATTCCGCTTCTTCACCCTCCCCCCTACCACCGGCGCGAACCTGACCCTCCGAGACGTTGCCCTCACCAACGGCAAATCCGGAGTAGGCACCCACGGTGGGGCCATGCAGCTGGGATTCGGCACCGTTGCTTCGCTTAACAACGTCCGCCTCACCGGCAACTCCGCCAGCAACGGAGGCGGCGCCATCAACAACAACAATGGAACCCTCCGCGTCGTAAGTTCCTACTTCAACGGCAACAGCACCGAATCCGGCCACGGCGGTGCCATCCTGAGCAGCGGGACCACACGTGTGGACCTCAGCGCCTTCACCAACAACTCCACCGGCCCTGTCAGCGGTGGCAACGGCGGCGCCATCGCGCACACCAGCATCTCCGCACCCTTCGCCCTGGCCGGGAGCATCCTCACCGGCAACGAAGCAAGAGGTCTCGGCGGGGCCGTCTACAACAACAGCTCCTCCGCGACGATCACCGACAGCCAGATCCGCAGCAACAACGCCAGAACCGGCGGGGGCATCGCCAACTTCGGCACGCTCACCATCAACGTCCTCACCACCATCCGTGGCAACACGGCAAGCTTCTCCGGTGGCGGCATCTACAACTTCGGAACGCTCAGTACCCGCAATACCGTCATCGACAGGAACGCGGTCACTCAAGGAACCGGCGCCGGCATTCACAACCAGGGCGACGCAACGCTCAACGACTCCCGCGTCACACGCAATGTCGCGGCCTACGCCCCGGCCGGCCTCCACAACGAAGGCGGAACCGTCACCCTCAACCACACCGCCGTCACGAACAACAACCCCGGCAACTGCGATCCCTCAAACCCCGCCGCCGCCGGCTGCACCCATTAGGTCCACCCACCCCCAGGGGCTGGAGGAGGATTCCCCTTCCGCTCCCGCGCTTTGGCCGGCTCGCCCGGGGTCCGTGAGGTACTGACCTCAGTACCTCACGCCGACACCGGCCTGGGAGCGCCGTGACCGGTATCGGCAGGCTGTGGCAGCATGGCCCGGATGCCGAGCTTCGACATCAACGGCGAGCCGGCCAGGGTCGAGGAACTGCATCGGGCCGCCGCTTGGAATTACGGGCACTTCACGTCGATGCAGGTGCGCCAAGGAGCCGTACGCGGTTCGGAGCTGCATCTCGAGCGGATGCGGGCGGGTTCCCTCGAAGTGTTCCACGGTGCGGTGGACACGGATTCCGGACGGATACGGAGCGGAGCCTGATCCGCCGGCGGGTCGGTCCGGATGTGGATGCCTCGGTACGGGTCACGGTCATTCCGCACGAGAGTGCGCCGGAGCGCCCTGACGTCATCGTCGCGGTCACCGAACCCGCGTCGGACACGCCTCGCCCGCCCCTGCGGGTGTGTTCCGCGACCTACGAACGCGATCTGCCGCATCTGAAGCACATGGCCACCATGGGCCTCACCCACCGGACGCTGGAAGCCCGGAAGAACGGATACGACGACGTTCTCTTCATCGGCCGCGACGGCATGGTGCGCGAAGGCTCGGTGTGGAACGTGGCGTTCTGGGACGGCGAGCAGGTCATCTGGCCGCAGGCGGACGTGCTGCCCGGGATCACGATGCAGCTCCTCCAGGAGGGGCTGACGCGGACGGGCGTACTGTGGACCACGCGCCCCGTGCCGGCGGTCGAGATTCCGATGCTGCTCGCCGCTGCGGCCACCAACTCGCACTGCCCCAGCCAGCCGATCGCGAGTGTCGACGACGCCGACTTCACGCGCGACACAGGAGCACTGGTCAAGGCTCTCCATACGGCCTGGGCCACGGTCGAGTGGGATGCGCTGCGCCGACTACCGCTCAGGGCAGTGCCCTCGCGTCTGCGTGACCGTCGCCCTTGGACCGCTTCCACTGATTCCCTGGTGTCACCTAGTCCTCGAAAGGGATGAACCTGGCAAGTGATGCCCAGTCCAGGGGGCGCACGATCTCGGCCAGGTAGGTGAAGGGATCCTGCGCGGTCGTTTGGAACCACATCACCGAGATCCTCGTGTGCCCGTACTCCGTGATGTCCTCGGGCGTCCACCATGACGTCAGTCGAGCATGAACCGCCTCTCGCGGCATCCACTCGTCGACCCGTCCCTCCGCATCGGCTCGGATCTTGTCGAGATCGTGCACGTACAGATGCGGCGTCGCCGCCATCGCCTTCTCGATGGTCATCAGACGAAAGCGACGGTGCAGGTGCGGCGTCCCTTCGAGCATGCCTTCACGATCGTCACTCACCGTGAGCTCGCGAAGCTCCGCCTGGACTGGCCCCACCTGATAGCTGCGCAACCCGTCGGGGTTCATCTGGATCATGGACCAGAGCGTAGGGCCGTCCTACAAACGGACCAAGCGACTTTCGACGCACGCGGCCCCCGGCCGCATCGTTCCCTCCACTCGACAGGAAGGGCGACGGAAGCGATGATCGGCTTCGGTTCGGGGGGACGTACGGGCATGACGTGAAGGTCTGGTGTCGGTCGACCTGTTGGGCGGCGGCACCGTGCCCGCGACATCAGGGGAGATGCCGGTGTTACGAGCGGTGACGGATGCGGGCGCGGCGGGGCGGCTGATCGGGCGGGACGACGAACTGGACCAGCTCGCCCTGCTGTTGACCGAAGAGCGCCGGACGAGCAGGATCGCGGTGATCGAGGGGGCGCCCGGCATCGGCAAGACCCGGCTGCTGGGGGCTCTGGTCGAGCGGGCCGCGGCCGCGGGGCGCGAGGTGTTGCGGGGAGTGGCCACGCCGGCCGGCACCGCGGTTCCGTACGGGCTGCTGATGCACGCCCTCTACCACACCAGGGCGTTGGACCTGCTGGAGGAGTTCGCCGACCAGCCGGCCCCGGGGGCCTCCCAGCTCCACCGCAGACACCGTCGGCTGCGGGACGCCCTGTTGGAGAACGGCGACTGCGCGCCGGTGCTCCTCGTCCTGGACGACCTCCAGTGGGCCGACGAGGAGTCCCTGCGACTGCTCGAACACGTCTTACGCGGCCCGGCCGACCAGCGCATCGGCCTCGTGCTGGCGCACCGCTCGGGAGGCTGCCCGCCCTGGCTGGCGCGGGCCCTCGGGGACACCGCCGCGCTGCGGATCGCCCTCGGCCCGCTGGCTCCGGCCGACGCCGCCCTCCTGGTGCCGGGGGCCCCGCCCGCCCGGGAGCGCCGGCTCGTAGCGGCGGCCCGCGGCAATCCCCGTCAGCTGCGCGCCCTCCACTCCCTCGTCTCCGCCCTCCCGGCCGACCGGGCCGACGAGCTGGCGGACGGGCTGGCCTCGGGGGACCCCCGTCCGGCGGGCCTCCTCGACGGCTGGCACCCGGACCCCGACCTGCTCGGCGAGTTCGACAGCCTGTCGGCCGACGCCAGGGCGGTGCTGCGGGCCGCCGCCGTCGCCGGAGCGGAGTTCGACCCGGCGCTCGTCGCGGAGGTGGCCGTGCTGCCGGAGGACCAGGTCGGCCTCGCCCTCGACGAACTGGCCGACCACGGCTGCGTGGTGGGCAGTGCCGGGTGGTACCGGTTCGGCAGGCCGCTGCTGGGCTCCGTCGGCTACCGTCTGGCGGGCCCCGCCTGGCGCGTCGAGGCGCACCGCCGGGCCGCCACCCATCTCGAGCGGCGCGGCGCCGCGCCCGCCGCCTGGGCCGCACACGTCGAGCACCTGGCCCACACCGCGTCGGGGGACGAACTGGCCCGGCTCGTCGACATAGCCCGGGCCGAGCTGCACCAGGCGCCCGAGACCAGCATCCGGCGGCTGCGCACCGTGCTGCGGGTGCTCGCCGACCGGGGTGACGGTGCCCAACTGGAGCAGGCCGCGCTGCTGTTGGGCCGGGCCCTCACGGTCACCGGCCGGCTCGACGAAGCCGCCGAGGTGCTGCGCCCGCTGCTCTCCGCCTCGGCCGGGGGCTCGACGGCCGCGGCCGACCTCCTCGCGCTGGGCGAGCGACTGCGCGGCCGGGGCGAGCGCGCGTACCGGCTGCTGCGCGAGAGCGACCTCGCCGGCGATGCCCCGGCCGGCCCGGGCGCCGTCCCGCGCACGTGGCCCCGTACGGCAGGCCCGGCGGCCGGCGCGCAGGTGGCCGCGGCCGGTCGCCCGGGCGCCTCCGTGGAGACCGAAATCAGCCTGGCGAGAAGGGAGATGATGAACAGTCAGTGGGATCGATGTCTGGGCCGACTCGTGGCCCTCGACATCCCGTCGGACCGCCCGGAACTCTCGGCGGCCGCCGACGCCCTCAGAAGCCTCAGCCTGATCGTCCAGGGGGACGTGCCGGGCGCCGTCGACGCGCTCGACTCTGCCGAGCGCAGCGCCGACTCCCTCACCGGGAGCGAGCGGCTGCGGCTCCTCGGCGGTCTGCCCGACCTGTGCTGGGCGGAGATCCTGCTGGAGCGGCCGAACCAGTGCGCCCGCCGGGTCGCCGAGGCCCTCGCGCTCGCGGAGGCCCACCACCACCGCTACATGCTTCCCGAACTGCACGTCGTGCGGGCATCGTTGCTGACCGCGTCCGGACCGATGGAGGACGCCGTGGCGGCGGCGGACACCGCACTGGAGCTGGCCAGGTCGCTCGGCACCACCGAGATGCTCGCGCCGGCCGCGGGCCTGCGGCTGCGGGCCATCCTGTACGGAGCCGGCCCCGGGGCGGCCGGGCCGGCGCTGGCGCTCCTGGAAGGCTGCCCGGAGCCGGAGACGTGGATGTGGTCCGGTTTCATCCGGCACGTACGCGCCGAGGCCGGGCTGGCCCTGGGGCGTCCGCTGCCGCCGGCCGAGGCGCTGCGGCTGCTCGTGTCCCCGGACGGGGAGCGGTCCGACCCGATGTGCGTCCCCGGCCACGACCTCGCGGCCGAGTTCTGGGCCCGGACGGGGGACGTCGAGGCGGTCGCCCGGCACGCCGCGCAGGCGAACCGCGTCCCGGTGCCCGGACTCGCGGTCTACGGCGCCACCGCGCAGCTCGCGGAGGCCCGGCTGGCGGCCGTCCGCGCCGAGCACGAGCGCGCCGCGGAGCTCGCGCACGGGGCGGGCGACCAGCTCGCCGCGGCGGGGTGGCCCGTCAAGGCCGGGCTGGCGCACCTGGTCGCGGCACGCTCCGCCAGGAGCCTGGGGTGCGACGAGGAGTTCGCCCGCGCGGTCCGCGCCGCGGAGGAGCAGTTCGAACGGGCCGGCGCGCACGCGCTGCGCAACGCGGCGACGGAGCTGCGCGGCTCGCACCCGCTCGCACCGTCCCCCTCGTACTCCCTGCCCTCCCAGCCCTCGGGCGGCCCGGACGGGTACGGGCACGGCCGGGCGGCGGGACTCGGCGGGGAGGAACGCCCCGCGGACCGCGCGCCCTCCCTCCTGCGGTCCGCCGGCCCGGCGGACTCCGCCCTGTCGGCCCTCTCCGCTCGGGAGAGCGAGATCGCGGACCTGGTCCTCGAAGGGCTCACCAACCAGAAGATCGCCGCCCGGCTGTTCGTCAGCGTCCGCACGGTGGAGACACATCTGACGCGGATCTACGGGAAGTTGGGCATCGCCCGGCGCGGTGCGCTGGCCCGGGCGCTGGACTCCGTCTGACCCTCCAGCCAGGGGGTGCCGCACGCGTGCGACACCCGTCTCCATCGGC
>NZ_JBSGXB010000065.1:0-28798 GCF_053609185.1 Streptomyces sp. NPDC054956
CGGCGGGCCCGGCGGCCGAACGGCCGAGGCCCGGACGGGAGCGGGTCGGACGGGCCCGGGCGGCCCGGGCGATCGGCGCTCAGACGGGCGCGAGCGCGCAGCGCCGCATCACGTCGTCCAGGGAGAGCCCGAGGGCCTCGGCGAGGGCGGCCACGGTGAAGAAGGCCGGCGTCGGCGCCCGGCCGGTCTCGATCTTGCGGAGCGTCTCGGCGGAGAGCCCGGCGCTGGCCGCGACCTCGACCATGCTCCGGCCGCCGCGGGCCGCGCGCAACAGGGCGCCCAGCCGTTCGCCGCGCTCGCGCTCTTCGGGAGTGAGGGGGGTACGGACCATGCCCCCATCCTACCCCGGAGCCCAATAACTATCCCGTTACAATTATACCGGTATAGTTATTGGCATGGTGCAACTGAAATCAGACCGATCCATCGACGAGATGCGCGCCGCCGGCCGCGTCGTCGCGCACGCCCTCGCCGCCGTCCGGGACCGAGCAGCTGTCGGGGTGTCCCTGCTGGAGCTGGACCGGGTGGCCCGCGAGGTCCTCCGGGAGGCCGGTGCGTCCTCCCCCTTCCTCGGCTACCGGCCGTCGTTCGCGCCCGTCCCCTTCCCCGGCGTCGTCTGCGCCTCCGTCAACGACGCGATCGTGCACGGCATCCCCGACGGCTACCGGCTGCGCGACGGCGACCTGGTCAGCATCGACTGCGGCGCGAAGCTGCGCGGCTGGGTCGGCGACGCGGCCGTCAGCTTCACCGTGGGCCGGGCCCGCCCCGCCGACCTGCGGCTCATCGAGACCGCCGAGGCCGCCCTCGCGGCGGGCATCGCCGCCGCGCGGCCCGGCAACCGCGTCGGCGACATCGCCCACGCCATCGGCACGGTCTGCCGCGCCGCCGGCTACGGCATCCCCGACGGCTTCGGCGGCCACGGCGTCGGCCGCTCCATGCACGAGGAGCCGGGCGTGCCCAACGAGGGCCCGGCGGGGCAGGGTACGAAGCTGCGCGCCGGCATGGTGATCGCCATCGAGCCGATGCTGATCGGGGGCGGCACGGACGACTACAGCTGCGACGCGGACGGCTGGACCCTGCGGACCGTCGACGGCAGCCGCGCCGCGCACGCCGAGCACACGGTCGCGATCACCGCCGACGGCCCGAGGATCCTCACCTCCTTGTAGGCCGCGAGAGCCGCGCGGGCCCGCGAGCCGCGGAACCCGCGAAGGCCCCGCGGCCGCGGCCCGGCCGGCCCGCCCTACGGCTTCCCGTGCGGGTGGACCACCATCGCCGAGCCCCCGCCCCGGCGGGTGGTTTCGGCGGCGGCCAGCCACCGCCCGTCGGGCAGCCGCTGGACTCCGGTGGCCGCGCCGATCTCGGGGTTCTGCCTGAAGCCCTGGCCGAGGGCCTCCAGCTCGGCGCGGACCGGGCTGCCCCACAGCCCCGGCTCCAGCTCCGTGGTGGTCTGGTTGCGCTGGCTGGCGCGCGGCGCGGCGATGGCGTCGACCAGCGGCAGCCCCCGGTCCAGGTGACCGATCAGGGTCTGGAGCACGGTGGTGATGATGGTGGCGCCGCCCGGGGAGCCCACGGCCAGCACCGGGCGCCCGTCCTCCAGCACGATGGTCGGCGACATGGAGGAGCGCGGCCGCTTGCCGGGGCCGGGCAGGTTCGGGTCGGGGACGCCGGGGGCGGCCGGCGCGAAGGAGAAGTCGGTCAGCTCGTTGTTGAGCAGGAAGCCCCGGCCGGGCACGGTGATGGCGCTGCCGCCCGTCGACTCGATGGTCAGGGTGTACGAGACCACGTTGCCCCAGCGGTCGGCGACGGTCAGGTGCGTGGTGTTCTCCCCCTCGTACGTGGTCGGGGCGGCCTGCCCGCCGGCGCCGCAGGCGACCGGGTGACGCGGGTCGCCGGGGGCGAGCGGGCTGGTCAGCGCCTTGCCCGGGTCGATGAGGCAGCCGCGCGAGTCGGCGTACCGCTGCGAGAGGAGCTCACGGGTGGGCACGTCCTCGGCTGCCGGGTCGCCGACCCAGCGGCCCCGGTCGGCGAAGGAGATCCGGGAGGCCTCGATGAAGCGGTGCAGGTACTGGGCTTCGGTGAGCGAGCCGAGGTCGGAGCGCTCCAGGATGTTCAGCGCCTCGCCGACGGTGGTGCCGCCGGAGGAGGACGGGGCCATGCTGTAGACGTCCAGCCCGCGGTAGCCGACCCGGGTCGGGTCCTGCCGCTTGGTCGCGTACGCGCGCAGGTCGCCGGTGGTCAGGTCGCCGGGGCGGACGACGCGGGTGGCCGCCGGGTCCACCGGGGGCGTGCGGACGGCCCGGACGATGTCCTCGGCCAGTCGGCCCCGGTAGAGCGTGCCCGTGCCCTTGCGGCCCAGTTCGGCGTAAGTCGCCGCCAGATCGGGGTTCTTGAAGGTGGAGCCGACCACCGGGAGGGCGCCGCCGGGCAGGAAGAGCTTCGAGGTGTCGGGGAAGTCCCTGAACCGGGCCTCGTTGAGCGCGGTCTGGGCCCGGAAGGTGGCGTCGACGGTGAAGCCGTCCCGGGCCAGCTTCTCGGCGGGCTTCAGGAGCTGGCCGAGCGGGCGGGTGCCCCAGGCGTCCAGCGCGCTCTGCCAGGTCGCGGGGGTACCGGGGACTCCGACGCCGCGGCCGCTGGTCTGGCCCTCGGCGAAGGGGATGGGGACGCCGTTCTCCTGGAACAGGGTGGCGGTGGCGGTCGCCGGGGCGGTCTCGCGGCCGTCGATGGTCCGCACGCGGCCGGACCGGGCGTCGTAGTAGACGAAGTAGCCGCCCCCGCCGATGCCGGCGGAGTACGGCTCGGTGACCCCGAGCGCGGCGGCCGTGGCGACGGCCGCGTCCACGGCGTTGCCGCCGGAGCGCAGGACCGCGATCCCGGCCGCGCTGGCATCGGCGTCGACACTGGCGACGGCCCCGCCGTAGCCGACGGCCACGGGCACCTTCGCCGGGGTCCCCCCGCCGGCCGCCGACGGCGGGGCGGCGGCGCCGGTGGAGACGAGCGCACCGGCGAGTGCGAGGAGCGCTAACTGACGTGCTGCGGCGGGACGACGCATCCGTACCTCCAGTCGACGACCTGTCAGCCCCCCTGGCCCAGGCCTGAGTCCGGCACTGTAACTTCACCACACCCCCCGCGTCAGGACTGCGTCGTGACGGCTACCATCCGCCGCATGAACGACGACGTGCGCAACATCGTGCTGGGGGTGGCGGCCACCGCCATCAGCGGTGGCTTCGGCTGGTTCGCCCGGACCTACCTGTGGCGCCGCGCGCTCCGCCGCAAGCAGGCCTTCTTCGGGCTGCCGGCCGGCTCCGACTGTCTGTTCGTGGTCAACCGGCAGATGGGCGGCACCGAGCGCTCGGTGCACCGCAACGACGCGTTCGCGCTGCTGGAGATATCCGCGCTGATCAAGGACTGCGGGGCGAACCTGCAGATCCTCACCCACGACGAGTCCCGCCAGGGCTTCGGCGAACGCGCCGAATTCTGCGTCGGCGGCCCCGTCTCCAACGCCCGTACGGCGGCCCACCTCTCATCCATGCTGCCGGGCGTCCGGGTCGACGTCTCCACCGAACCCGGGCCGGGCCGCGGGTCGATCAGCGTCGGCGGGGAGTCCTACCTGTGGCAGCGGGGCCAGGCGGAGTACGTGGTGCTGGCCCGGCTGACCGCGGGGCCGGGGACCCGGCCGGTGTTCCTGATCTCGGGGCAGACCGCGATCAGCAACCAGGCGGGCGCCCGCTACCTGGCCCGCAACCACGTCCAGCTGGCCCGCAAGCACGGCGGGAGCTCCTTCTGCCTGATGCTGAAGGTGATCAACTCGGACGCCTACGGTCCGGACGTCACCGAGCTGGCGGCGGACGTCACCGGCGCGGCCCTGACACCCGTAGCGGCAGCCGTGTGACGCCGTTGATGAAGTTGGAGACCAACCGGCGCGGCTCCCCCGCGAGTTCGGGCGCGGGCATGAGGCTGCGCCACTCCTCGTGGAGGACGCGCAGCTGGAGCCGCGCGAAGTGGGCGCCGAGGCAGACGTGCGGGCCGTCCCCGAAGGAGACGTGCGGGTTGGGCGCGCGCCCGAGGTCGAGCCGGCCCGGGTCCGTGAAGACCCGCTCGTCGTGGTTGGCGGAGGCGTGGAAGACCACGACCTTGTCCCCGGCACGGACCGGCTGCCCGGCGAGTTCGGTGTCGACGGCGGCGGTGCGGCGGAAACTCAGCACCGGCGGGTGGACGCGCAGGAGTTCCTCGACGGCCGACTCCAACGGGACCTTTCCGGCGGCGAGCCCGGCGTAGGCGTCCGGGTCGCGGGCCAGGGCGAGCAGGCCGCCGGGCGCGGCGGAGCGCACGGTGTCGTTGCCCGCGACGGTGAGCAGGAAGAAGAACATCTCCAGCTCGGCCTCCTCCAGCCCGGCGAGCGCGAGGGCGGTCATCACGTCGTCGCCGGGGTGGGAGCGCTTGTGCGCGGCCAGTTCGCGGGCGTACCCGAACATCTCGCCGAGCAGCGCCGGGGAGCGCGGGTTCAGCGGTTTCCCGTCCGGGCCGAGCAGGGGTGCGGGCGCGTCCTCGGGATCCTGGTAGCCGATGATCCGTACCGTCCACTCCAGCAACAGGCCCCGGTCGGCGGCCGGGACGCCCAGCAGGTCGGTGAGGTTCAGCAGCGCGTACTCGTCGGTGACGGCGCGCACCAGGTCCGCGCTCCCGTCCTCGGCGCCGTCGCGGGCGGCGCGCAGCAGCGTACGGGCGCGCTCGCGGACCCGGGCGGCGAAGGCGTCGACGCGGGCCGGGGTGAAGGCGCGGGCGACGGTCCGGCGCAGCTTCCCGTGTTCGGGGGGATCCTGGTTGAGCATGGTGCGCCGCAGGAAGGGCAGGTCGGCGGGGTCGGGGTCGCGGATCTGGGTGGCGCCCAGGTGGGAGGAGTACGTCCGGTGGTCGCGCAGGACCCGGACCACGTCGGCGTGCCGGGTGACGGCCCAGAACCCCGGGCCTGCGGGCCAGCCGAGGACCTCCGGCTCGCTCTGCCAGGCGACCGGGCGGTGGTCGCGCAGCAGGCGGTAGCGCTCGTGCGGGACGCCTTCGGCGTACAGGCGCGGGTCGAAGACGTCGGGGGTGTCCCCCGCCCGCTCCGGGGTGACGGCGGGGCCTGGATGATCCATGCGCCACACGGTGGCGGGGCCCGGGTCCGCCGCGCAAGGGGGCCGCGCCGACGGCCGGGGCGACGGTCGCGCCGACGGCCGGGGCGGGGCCGGTCGGCGTTCGCGCGTCAGTCCCTCGCCGCCGCGCACTCCGCGCGCGTCTGCTTGCCCTCGGGGTCCAGGAGGGTGACCGCGGGGGCCGGGCTGATGCGCACCGCCGCGACGGCCGTGCACGCCAGCTGGCGGCGGGCCGCGGTGGACAGCGGCTCGACCGGGAAGGGCAGCCTGATCTTGATGGTCGTCCCGTCGTCGCCGACGGTGAGCCCGAACTTCGAGGCCAGTTTGGTGTCCACCGGCGGGATCTCGCTGGTCAGGCCCGCCTCCTGGGCGGTGCTGTCGGGCCCGGCCAGCAGCTTCGTGAGCAGGTAGTTGGGCGAGGGGTGCGTGGGGCCCTCGGGGAGCATCAGGGGAACGAGCCCGCCTTCGGGGGCGAGGAAGTACACCATGCCCGTCTCGGGGCCGGTGGCGATGCGTACCGTGCCCGCGCGGCCGCTCTCGACGACCCCGGTGGTGGCGATGGAGCCGCAGCCGGTGGAGAGCAGGAGCGGGCCGATCAGCGCGGCCACCACCGCGGCGGCCTTCCGTACCGGCTTCATACGTACCGCCTTCATACGTTGGCCTCCAGCGGCATGTCGAGGGTGAACAGCGCTCCCCCGGAGGGGCCGTTGGCCGCGCGCAGGGTGCCGCCGTGCAGGCGGACGTTCTCCAGGGTGATGGCCAGGCCCAGACCGCTGCCCGTGGAGCGGGTGCGGGCGGCGTCCGCCTTGAAGAAGCGGTCGAAGATGTGCGGCAGCACCTCGGGGGCGATGCCGGGCCCGCTGTCGGCGACCTCGACCAGCAGCCGCTCGCCCTCCGGACGGGGCTCGGTGCGGACGCTGACGCGGACCGGGGCGCCGCCGTGCTTGAGGGCGTTGCCGACGAGGTTGGCGAGGACCACGTCGAAGCGGCGCGGGTCGAGCCGGGCCCGGACGCCCGGGGGAAGGTCGGTGCGGACCCGGCCGTCGGTCCAGTGGCGGCGTTCCAGGGTCTTGGTGACGGCCTCGGCCACGTCGACGTCGTCGAGGTTCAGTTCGGCGGCGCGGGCGTCGAAGCGGGAGATCTCCATGAGGTCCTCGACGAGCACGGCGAGCTTGCCGGTCTCGGCGCTGACCAGGCGCAGCGCCTTGGCGGTGTCGGGGTCGAGGTCCTCGGCTCCCTCGTCGAGCACCTCGGTGACGGCGAGCATCCCGGCGAGCGGGGTGCGCAGTTCGTGGGAGACGTCGGCGGCGAAGCGGCGGGCGCGGGCCTCCGCTTCGCGGAGCTCGCTCACCGACTGTTCGAGGGCGCGGGCCGTCTCGTTGAAGGTGCGGGCGAGTCCGGCGAGTTCGTCGGCGCCGCGGACCTCGATCCGGGTGTCGAGCCGGCCGCGCCCCAGCCGCTGGGCGGCCTTGCGCATGTCCCGTACCGGCCGCAGGACGCTGCGCGCCGCGAGCAGGGCGGGGACGACGGCGATCGCCAGGCCCGGGACGGCGCCGTTCCTGGCGGCCTGGACCATGGCGTCCACGGTGGTCTGCTCGGTTTCCAGGGGCATCACCGCGTAGAAGACGATGCCGGTGGCCTCGCGGGCGCCGTTCTGCTCGAAGACGGCCGGCATGCCGACGACGAGGTGGGGGTTGCCGAGCCGGTCCTTCGTGCGCTGGAAGGCTCCGTGCGGATTGGCGTTCACCTGGCGGCGCAGCTGCGCGCTGACGACGGTGGAGGTGGTGGTCCCCTGGTTCGAGGAGGCGCGCAGCTTGCCGAACTCCCCGTACACGGTCCAGGGGTGCGGCTGACCGCGTTTGCCCAGCTCGCCCACGAGCCGCTGGAGCTCCTGCTGGTCCACGGGCAGCATGACCGTCTGGGCCTCGACCAGGTCGCGCAGGGTGCTGACGGCGGTGTCCTGGCTCTGCTTGAGGATCGCGTTGCGGGCCTGCTGGTAGGTGAGCGCGGCCGTGGTGACCGCGCAGATGGCGGCGACCAGCAGGAAGGCGGCGATCAGCCGGGTGCGCAGGCCCAGTGGTGCGAAACGTCTCACCCGGCGCGCCTACAGGGGGCCGAAGCGGTAGCCGAAGCCGCGCACGGTCTGGATGTAGCGGGGGGTGGCGTCGGGGTCCTCGACCTTGTTGCGCAGGCGCCGTACGCAGGCGTCCACCAGCCGGGCATCGGCGTGGTAGCTGTGGTCCCACACGTACTCGAGGAGCTGCTGGCGGGAGAAGACCTGCTCGGGCGAGGCCGACAGGTGCAGCAGGAGCTTGAGTTCGCTGGGGGCGAGGGGAACGCGCTCGCCGTTCTTGGCGACGGTCAGGCCCGAGCGGTCGATGGCCAGCGCACCGTGGTGCTCCACCTCCAGGCGGCCGCCGGCGGGCTCGCTGAGGCGGCGCAGCACGGCCTTGATCCGCGCTTCGATGACCTCGGTGCGGGCGGGTTTGACGATGTAGTCGTCGGCTCCGGCCTCCAGGCCGACGACTATGTCGAAGTCGTCCCCGCGCGCGGTGAGCATGATGATGGGGACCTGGCTGTTCTCCCGGATCCGGCGGCAGACCTGGACGCCGTTGATGCCGGGCAGCATGAGGTCGAGCAGGACGAGCTCGGGGTGGAAGCTGGCCATGAGCTCGAGTCCGGCCTCGCCGGTCTCGGCGGCGCCCACCTCGTGGCCCCTGCGGCGCAGGCCCAGTCCCACCCCTTCCCTGATGGAAGGGTCGTCCTCGATCAGCAGTACGCGTGGCATCGGGTCAGTATTCCAGTGTCGTGGATCTTCTTCTTCCCGCTTTCGGCCGATGTTCACCGGCCGGCCGAGCGGGTTTGGCGGCCGGTCTTGCGGCGTACGGAGCCGAGCAGGTCGGTGATCTCCGTCAGCCGCAGCGGCCCGGCGAGAAGGATGACGACGAGAAGGAGCGCCGCGGTTCCCGCCGCGACCCCGGCGAAGTTCCCGAACCGGTCGACGGCGCGCGCGGCGGCGTACCCGGCGGCGCCCGCCGGTGCGCAGGCGGCCAGCAGCCGCAGGTGCGTGCGCACGGCGGTGCTGCGCCGCTCGGTACGGGTTCCCGCGCGCGGGCCGAGCCTGCGGGCGAGGACGTACGCGGTGACGGCGGCGCCCGCGGTGAAGGCGATGGAGCAGGCCGCGGCCATGCCCGTGACCGCCCAGCGGGGCGGCAGAAGGACGTACGCGGCGGCCGAGAGCCCGGCGTTCAGGGCGGCGATCACCAGGTTGAGGAGGAAGGGGGTCCGGGTGTCGGAGAGGGCGTAGAACCCGCGGGAGAGCACGTACTGCGCGGAGTAGGCGATCAGGCCGGGGGCGAAGGCCGCCAGCATGCCGGCCATGACGGCGACGTCGGCGGCGCCGGTGCGCCCGTACTCGAAGACGCTGCCGATCACCCAGGGCGCGAGGGCGGCGAAGAGCGCGGCGGCGGGGACGACGAGGGCCGCGGTGGAGCGCAGCGCGTAGGAGACGTCCTTGCGTACGGCCGCGAGGTCGCCGTCGGTGGCGGCGGCGCTCATCCGGGGCATGAGGGCGGTGACGAGGGACACGGTGATGATGCCCTGCGGGACCATCCACAGCAGGTAGGCGTTGCTGTAGGCGGTGTAGCCGGCGCCGCCCGCGAGGCCCGCGTCCACGGCGCGCTGCCCGGTGGCGGTGGAGAGGCGGGTCACGACCCAGTAGGCGATCTGGTTGGTCAGGACGAGCAGGACCAGCCAGCCGGCGTTGCGCAGCGGGCGGGCGAGGCCGCTGCCGCGCCAGTCGAAGCGGGGGCGCCAGCGGAAGCGGGCGGCACGCAGCGAGGGGACCAGGCCGAGGGCCTGTACGACGATGCCGGCGGTGGTGCCGATGCCCAGGAGCCGGGTCTCGGAGGCCGTCAGTCCGTCGGTCGCGTCGTGCGAGACGTAGAGGAAGAGCCCGAAGACGGCGATGACGACGAGGTTGTTGAGGACCGGGGTCCACATCATCGCGCCGAACCTGCCGCGGGCGTTGAGTACCTGTCCGAGCAGGGTGAACAGCCCGTAGAAGAGGATCTGCGGGAGGCAGTAGCGGGCCAGGGCCACGGTGGTGGACTCCTGGCCGCCGGTGTAGCCGGTGTACGCGGAGACGATGAGCGGGGCGGCCAGTACGGCGGCGGTGGTGAGCACCAGCAGCGCGGCCGTGCAGACGGTGAGCAGCCGGTCGGTGTACGCGGCTCCGCCGTCCTCGTGCTCCTTGGCGGCGCGGACCAGCTCGGGGACGAAGACCGCGTTGAGGGCGCCGCCGATGAGCAGGATGTACAGGATGTTCGGGACGGTGTTGGCGACGGCGTAGCCGTCTCCGAGCAGTTCGGTGCCGAGCGCGGCGACGATCACGGCGGAGCGGACGAAGCCGGTGGCCCGGGAGACGACCGAGCCGGCCGCCATGAGCGCGCCGCTGCGCAGCACCGAGGTCTTCGCCGGTGCCGCGCGGTCGGTGTCGCTCTCTGTCGCGGCCGGGGTGTCGGCCGCTCTGGCGTCTGCGAGGGTCACCGGCGGGCCATGTACGCCTGGAACGCCTTGTAGAGGGCCGTGTTGGCGCATCCGTCCATCGAGGTCTCCCACTCGCCGAGGGTTTCGACGACCTGCCCGCCGGTGCCGAGCTTCCAGCGCAGCAGCCCGAAGGAACGTTCGTCGGGGTCGAGGGTGGAGGGTACCCCGCGCATGTCGTATTCGTCCGCTCCGAGTGCATGTGCGTCACACATCATGCGCCACTGCAGGGCGTTGCTCGGGCGGACCTCGCGGCGGTGGTCGGCGGAGGCGCCGGTCTGGTACCAGACCCTGCTGCCGGCCACGATCATCGTGTGCGCGGCGAGGATCTCGCCCTGGTGAACCCCCAGGTAGAGCCGCATGCGGCCGGGTTCCTCGGCGTTGAGGACCTCGTACTGGCGCTGGTAGTACGCCAGGGAGCGGCCGAGCCTGAAGCCGTCGCGCTCCTCGGTCAGGCGCAGCAGCCGGTAGAACTCGGGCAGGTCGGCGGCGGTGCCCACGACCGTCTCCACTCCGGACTTGGTGGCCTTGCGCACATTGCGCCGCCACTCCTGGTTCAGGCCCGACCACAGGTCGTCGACCGAGCGCCCGGCGAGCGGGACGCGGAAGACGTGGCGCGGCTGGGCGTCGCCGTCCTCCTCGCCGCCGCAGCGCTTCCAGCCGCGGGTGCGCAGCCGGTCGGCGAGCGCGGCCCCGACGGGGTCGACCTCGGTGGCGAGCACGTCGGACATCCGCCGGCCGGGGCCGGTGCCGGCCTTGACGGCGGCGGCGTCCCAGCGGCGGTAGGCCGGGGAGGGGCCGATGCGGACGGCGAAGGCGCCGGAGGACCTCAGGTGGCTGGTGAGGGGGGTCAGCCAGCGGTCGATGTCCGGGTCGGTCCAGTCGGCGACGGGGCCCTCGGGGAGGTAGGCGAAGTATTTGCGGGTGCCGGGGAATTGGCGGTAGAGAACCAGCGCGGCACCTTCGATTTCACCGTCCGGACAGTGCCATCCGACCCTTTCCGACCGCCAAAGGTCCTTTACCTGCGCCCAGGACGGGTACTGGAGAAATCCGGCCCGGCCGTGGCGGGAAAGGAATCCCTGGTATTCGGCGAGGGAGAGGGAGCGCACCGTGAGCGCGCGACCCCGGCGCTCGTCCTCGTGCTTGTCCTGGCGCTTGTACTGACGCTGGGGCTGGAGCTGCTGGGCGGGGTTCACGAGCAGTGCGCACACGGCTGATCGGCCTTCCTGTACGTCCAAATCAGGGGATGCACAGGACTCTCACAGGTGTCCATGACCGAAGTGCGCGGCGATTGTGACCGGACGATGACCGTATCGCTGCGGTGTATGTCACAACGCGGATTCCTGAAGTTTTCCACATCTCGCGCAACCTAGAGTCGAGTCGTTCGCATCCCTATTTGCGGACGATCATTACTTCGGAGGGGTTTTCGTTGAGCCGCACACGCCGGGTCTTTCGGGTACGCAGTCGCCACGCCGTGTTGGCGGGCACCGCACTGCTGGCCGCCGCGCTGACCGCCTGTGGCGGCGGCGGTGCCGCCGCGGGCGGTGCGGCCAAGTCGGAGGTGAAGCAGAAGCCGGACATGGCGGTCTCGGTGAACCTGACCGGGGACCAGGTCAAGGCCGGCGAGCCGGTCGTCGTGACCATCGCCGACGGCAAACTCGCCATGGTGAAGGTGACGGACGCCAAGGGCGGGGAACTGGCCGGCCAGATATCCGCCGACGGCAGGACCTGGACGTCGGAGCGCAACGCCTCGGCGGGTGCCGAGTACAAGGTCGAGGCGCAGAACACCGAGAGCCAGAGCGCGAACACGACGTTCAAGACCTCGGCGGCCGACAAGGTGAACAAGGTCTCGATCAACGTGGCCAAGGGCAGCACCGTGGGTGTGGCCATGCCGGTCTCGATCGTCTTCGACAACCCGGTGAAGAACAAGGCCGAGGTCGAGAAGCAGCTGAAGGTCACGGCCTCGGACGGCACCGAGGGGTCCTGGGGCTGGATCAAGGACTACTCGGGCAAGGACCGGGTGGACTGGCGCCCCAAGGAGTACTGGAAGTCCGGCACGGACGTGAAGGTCCAGATGAACCTGAACGGCGTCGACTCCGGTCCCGGTGGCGGGATGTTCGTCAAGGACTACAACACCGAGTTCAAGATCGGCAAGGACCGCCGGATGACGGTGGACCTCGACACGAAGAAGATGTCGGTCGCCGAGGACGGCAAGACCGTCGACACCATCCCGATCTCGGCCGGCACCCCGGGCGGCAAGAAGGCCTCCTGGAACGGGAAGATGGTGCTGATGGCGAAGGAGGGCACCATCCGGATGGATTCCCAGACGGTGGGCCTGGGCGACGCCTACGACAAGATGGTCGACTACTCGATGCGTCTGACCTGGTCGGGCATGTACGTGCACGCCGCGCCGTGGAACACGGCCAACTTCGGCCGCGCCAACACCAGCTCGGGCTGTGTGGGCATGAGCGACGAGAACGCCAAGGCCTTCTACGCCCAGGTCCAGGCGGGCGACCCGTTCGAGGTGGTGGGCGAGGGCTCGAAGGGCAACGCGGACCTCGGCAACGGCTACGGCGAGTGGAACCTGTCGTGGGACCAGTGGAAGGCCAAGAGCGCCCTGGCCGGAGCCCCGCAGAACGGCTGAGTCGCCGACCGGACTGACCATCGTTCAATCGTTACCGGCACGTAACTTACTCATGGGTTACTTCCGGTAAGCCCCTCCCGTTACCGTCGGGTCACTTTGACACCCGGCGCACGCGAGGAGCGATCGATGGTCCGCACCGTCCGCACCACCAGTACCGCTGCCGCCATGGCAGCCGTACTGGCGGCAGCCGCCCTGGGCCTGGCCCCCCATCAGGCCCAGGCGGCGCCCACCGCCACGACCGCCGCCGCCTCGGACGCCGCTTCGGAGCTCCGGTTCCACGACATCCCCGGCTCCGGCGGCATCACCCTCAAGGGCAACGTCTTCACCCCGGCCGGCTCCCGGGCCGGCGCGAAGTACCCGCTGATCGTGCTGCCCACCAGCTGGGGCATGCCGCAGATCGAATACATCGCGCAGGCCAAGAAGCTCGCCGACTCCGGCTACGTGGTGGTCAGTTACACCTCGCGCGGGTTCTGGCTCTCGGGCGGCGAGATCGAGACGGCCGGGCCGGCGGACACCGCCGACGTCTCCGCCGTCATCGACTGGGCGCTCGCGAACACCCCCGCCGACGCCGAGCACATCGGCCTGGGCGGGGTCTCCTACGGCGCCGGCATCAGCCTGCTCGCCTCCGCCCGCGATCCGCGCGTCAAGGCCGTGGTCGCGCTCAGCGGCTGGGCCGACCTCATCGAGTCCATCTACTCGGGCCGCACCCAGCACCTCCAGGCGGCCGGCCTGCTCGGCGGCGCCGGCTACCTCACCGGCCGCCCCGGCCCCGAACTCCAGCAGATCCTCGGCGACTTCCTCGGCTCGAAGCTGGACAGGGAACCGCAGATGATCGAGTGGGGCAAGAAGCGCTCCGCCTCCGAGCAGGTCGACCGGATCAACGCCAACGGCGCCGCGATCATGCTCGGCAACGCCTGGGGCGACACCATCTTCCCGCCCAACCAGTACGCCGCGTTCTTCGAGAAGCTCACCGGCCCCAAGCGCCTGGAGTTCCGGCCCGGCGACCACGCCACCGCCGAGGGCACCGGCCTGCTCGGCCTGCCCAACGACACCTGGACCAACGCCCACCGCTGGTTCGACCGTTACCTCAAGGGCGAGCGCAACGGCGTGGACTCCGAGGCCCCGGTGCAGATCAAGTCCCGCAGCGACAGCGGGTACGAGGGCTACGCCGACTGGAAGTCGGTCGGCTCCGGCGGCACCGAGAAGCTGATGCTCTCCGACAGCGAGCACGTCTTCGCCAACGTCGACTCCGGCGCCAACGGCGGGATCGTCCTGCTGTCCAGCGTCCTCGACCAGTTCTTCCAGGCGCCCCCGATCGCCTCCGTCCCGCTGCTCCCCCGCGCCTTCGCCGCCGTCTGGCAGTCCCCGCGCTACGCGGAGACCCGGCGCGTGCGCGGCACGGTCGAGCTGCACACCACGGTCACGCCCACGAAGTCCGACGGCACCTTCGTCGCGTACCTCTACGACGTCGGCCCGCTCGGCATCGGCAAGCTGGTCAGCAACGCCCCGTACACCTTCCACGGCAAGCCGGCCGGGCAGGCCTTCGCCGTGGACCTGGAGCTCTTCTCCACCGCCTACGACGTCCCGGCCGGACACCGGCTGGCCGTCGTCGTCGACACCGTGGACCCCCTCTACATCGAGCACAACCCGACCGGCGCGCAGCTGACCTTCTCCTCGCCGCGCACCGATCCCTCGTACGTCTCGGTGCCGTTGCGCGAGCAGTGATCCACGGCTGCCGCCGTGCCGGGTGTGGCTCTCGGGGTGGGGTCCCTGCGGGTCAGATCCGGCCCGGCAGCACCGTCGTCGCCGGATCGGCCGGGCCGATCTCGATGTCGACCCCCTTCGTCTTGGGGCTGCGCCGCTCGCGCCTGGCCACCCACGTGGCGAACCAGGACAGCAGCATGCACATCCCGATGTAGATCGGGGAGATGATCATGACCACCGGGATGAAGGGCAGGTCGTAGTCGAGGTTGGAGGCGATCAGCTTGCCCGCGTGCAGGAACTCCTCGTAGGTGATCAGGTAGCCGAGCGAGGTGTCCTTCAGGGCGACCACCAGCTGGCTGATGATCGTGGGCAGCATGGCCCGCACAGCCTGCGGGGCCAGGACGTACGTCATCACCTGGGTCTTGCGCATGCCCAGCGCGTACGCGGCCTCGCGCTGGCCCCTCTCCACCGAGTTGATGCCCGTACGGAAGACCTCCGCGAGCACCGAGCCGTTGTACAGGGTCAGTCCGGCGACCAGCGCGGGCAGCGGCTGGACCTTCAGCGCGACGAAGATGAAGAAGATCATCACCAGCACCGGCATGGCCCGGAAGAACTCCACGCACAGGGTGGACAGCCAGCGCACCGGCCGGTGGACCGAGAGCCTGCCGGTGGCGAGCACCGCGCCGAGCAGGAGCGAGAGCACCGAGGCGTAGGCGAAGGCCTTGAGGGTGTTCCAGAGCCCCTTGAGCAGAAGCTCCTGGATGCCCTTGTACTCGAAGGGGGTCCACTTGGCAGCGGTGAACTGGTTGGTGTCGAACAGCAGGTAGAGCAGCCAGCCGAGCAGTCCGAGGATGACGGCGGTCGAGGCGATCCCGTAGAGGAAGTGACGGCGCCGGGCGCGCGGGCCGGGCAGGTCGTAGAGGGCGGTGGACTCCAGGTCGCCGTGGAGCGCGTGCGCGGTCATCGGGCGACTCCGAAGCGCTTCTCGAGCACGTTGAAGAGCGCGCTGATGGACAGGGTGATGATCAGGTAGCCCACCGCGATCCAGACGAAGGTCCAGATGATGCTGTAGCCCAGCTCGTTGAGGGTCTTGTACGTGCCCAGCAGCTCGGTGACGCTGAAGGCGCCGGCGATCGCGGAGTTCTTGGCGAGCGCGATCAGCGTGGAGCCGATGGGCGGGATGACGGAGCGGAAGGCCTGCGGGAGCACGACGGTGCCCAGGGTCTGGCCGAAGGACATGCCCAGGCTCCGGGCCGCCTCGCCCTGCCCCTTGGGCACCGTGTTGATCCCGGAGCGCAGGGCCTCGCAGATGAAGGCGGAGGTGTAGCAGCCCAGCGCGAGGACGGCGAAGAGCTGGAAGGGCAGGACGAGGCCGAAGCGCGGCAGGCCGAGCAGGACGGCGAAGAACAGCAGCGTGAGCGGGGTGTTGCGCAGGATCGCCACCCAGACGGTGCCGAAGACCCGGAAGGAGCCGACGGGGGCGACGCGGAAGGAGGCCATCAGGAATCCGAGGACCAGGGCGACGAGCGAGGCGTAGACCGTGAGCTCCACGGTCCCGAGGAAGCCCTTGCCGTAGAGCGAGAAGTTCTTGGTGAGTACGTCCATGGCGGTGCGCTCTCCCTTCAGCCCGCCGGGTAGCGGTCGATGGCGGGCGGCTTCGGAGCGGGCTCGCCGGACAGGCCGAGCGTGGCCTGGTAGGCCTTCTTCCAGTTGCCGTTCTTCTCGTTCTCCTCCAGGGCGTCGTCGAGGGCGAAGCGCAGCGCGTTGTCGGAGCGCGGGACGCCGATCCCGTAGGGCTCCTCGGAGAAGGGCTTGCCGACCACCTTCAGTTCCTCGGGGACCTTGGCCGCGTAGCCCAGCAGGATGGAGTCGTCGGTGGAGACGGCGTCGACCTGGTAGGTCAGCAGGTTGTCCACGCAGACCGAGTAGGTGTCGTAGGCGACGAGGACCGCGCGCGGGAACTCCCGCTGGAGCCGCTGGTAGGGGGTGGAGCCGGCGGCCGAGCAGACCTTCTTGCCGGCGAGGTCCTCGGGGCCCTTGATGTCCGTCTCCCCCTTGCGCACGAGCAGCGACTGACCTGCGAGGTAGTAGGGGCCGGCGAAGCCGACCTGCTTCTTGCGGTTGGCGTTGATCGTGTACGTGCCGACGTAGTAGTCGATCTGGCCGTTCTGCAGGGCGGTCTCGCGGTTGGCGGAGGCGATCGTCTTGAACTCGATCGTCTGGGGGTCGAAGCCGAGCGAGGCGGCCGTCATCTTGGCGATCTCGATGTCGAAGCCGGAGTAGCGGCCGCTCGAGGGGTCCTTCTCCCCCATGTACGGCTGGTCCTCCTTGGCCCCGACGACGAGGTGGCCGCGCTTCTTCGCCTTCTCCCAGGTGCGCGAGTCGGGCAGCTGGAAGCCGGTCTCGATCTTGTACGTCGGCAGGTCCCCGGGCTGGGGCCCCTTGACGGGCGGGCTGCCGGCCCGGCCGCAGCCGGTGACGGCGCCCAGCAGCAGGAGGACGAGGGCGCAGGCGGGCAGGAAGGGTGCGCGCAGGTGTTTCACCGGGCCGCCCCTCAGTGCTTGAGGATCTTGGAGAGGAAGTCCTTGGCCCGTTCGCTCTCGGGGGCCGTGAAGAATGCCTCCGGGGTCCGGTCCTCGATGATCCTCCCGTCGGCCATGAACACGACGCGGTTGGCCGCGGAGCGGGCGAAGCCCATCTCGTGGGTGACCACGACCATGGTCATGCCCTCGGCGGCGAGCTGCTGCATGACCTCCAGCACCTCGTTGATCATCTCCGGGTCGAGCGCGGAGGTGGGCTCGTCGAAGAGCAGGGCCTTGGGGTTCATGGCGAGCGCGCGGGCGATGGCCACGCGCTGCTGCTGGCCGCCGGAGAGCTGGGCGGGGAACTTCTCGGCCTGGTTCGCGAGGCCGACCCGCTCCAGCAGTTCCCGGGAGCGCTTGTCGGCCTCGTCCTTGCCGCGCTTCCTGACCTTGATCTGGGCGAGGGAGATGTTGGCCAGGACGGTCTTGTGCGCGAAGAGGTTGAAGGACTGGAAGACCATCCCGACGTCCGCGCGGAGCGCGGCGAGCTCCTTGCCCTCGGCGGGCAGCGGTTTGCCGTCGAGGGTGATCGTGCCCGACTCGACGGTCTCCAGCCGGTTGATCGCCCGGCACAGGGTCGATTTCCCGGAGCCGGAGGGGCCGATGACCACCACCACCTCCCCGCGGCCGACGGTGAGGTTGATGTCCTGGAGGACGTGGAGCTGTCCGAAGTGCTTGTTGACGTCCCGCAGCTCGATCAACGGATCGACGGCCATACGCTGCCCTGCCCACTTGTCGGTGTGTCGAGGTCAGCGCAAACTATCCAGCCGTGGAAGGGCACTTCACCGCGACACGCCTAAAAGCGGCATAAAGGGCCGCGAGGTCAGCCTTCCGAGGCTTCCGCGTAGGCCTGGCTGAGCTCGGGTGACCCCGTCATCGCCCAGGAGACACCCGACTCGACGACGTTCAGCTCCCGGCCCGAGGCGAGGCGGATCATCGGCTGCCCGTTGGGCCACACCTGCCAGCCCGCGCCCGGGACGGACCGGACGATCACGGTTCCGAGGTAGAACCCCGCGTCGTTGCCCAGCCACGGGGTGACCTCCGGGTCCCGGCGCCAGCGCGGCATCAGCTGGTCCAGCTCCTCCAACGAGTGCGGGCTCTCGTCGAGTTCGAGTCCGGCGGACCGGGCGTGGGCGCGCAGCATCTCGCATTCCGCGAACAACTCGTTGATGCCCTCGGGGTCGTCCGCGAGGGCGGCGGCGAGTCCGCCCGCGCTCCGCTCCGTTTCGTGTCGGTTGAGCCAGTTGGCCAGGAAAGGGATGTTCATAAGCCCAGACTGACACCCGGATCCCCGGTGGGCGACAGGACGCGCCTGGACCGTGACAGATCGGGAGCCGGCCGGGCCGCCGCTCAGAGATCCAGGTCGACGACGACCGGCGCGTGGTCGGAGGCGCCCTTGCCCTTGCGCTCCTCGCGGTCGACGAAGGAATCGGTGACGGCCTTGGTGAAGGCCCCGTTCCCGTAGACCAGGTCGATGCGCATGCCCTTGTTCTTCGGGAAGGCGAGCATCCGGTAGTCCCAGAAGGTGTACGGCCGGTCGTACTTGAGCGCGCGCGGGAAGACGTCGGAGAGCCCGGCGGACCGCAGCTGCTCCAGGGCGGCCCGCTCGGCCGGGGTGACGTGGGTGGCGCCCGCGAAGACCGCCGGATCGTAGACGTCCTCGTCGGTGGGGGCCACGTTGAAGTCGCCGAGCACCGCGAACGGGCGCTCCCCCGCCGCGTCTTCGGCGACGGCCGTGGTCAGGGCCCGGAACCAGTCCAGCTTGTAGCCGTAGTGGTCGTGCTCGACCTCGCGCCCGTTGGGCACGTACACCGACCAGAGGCGCACCCCGCCGCAGGTGGCGGAGACGGCGCGGGGCTCGTCGACCTCCTCGTAGAGGGGCCCGCCGGGCAGGCCGACGACCACGTCCTCCAGGCCCACCTTGGAGAGCAGGGCCACGCCGTTCCACCGGCCGGTGGCGTTGACCGCCGACTCGTAGCCCAGCTCGCGGAGCTCCTCGTAGGGGAACTGCTCCGCGGAGCACTTGGTCTCCTGGAGGCACAGGACATCGGTGCCCGAGCTCTCCAGCCAGGCCAGCAGGCGCGGCAGCCGGGCGGTGATCGAGTTGACGTTGAACGTGGCGATACGCATGCCGTCCAACCTACCGCCCGGCACCGACGGTCAGAGGTCGGAGCTGTCCCCGGCGGTGAGTCGGCCGTACTCCGCCCCGCCGAGGTTGCCGATCTGGGTGGCGTAGATCGGCAGCACCAGGTCGGTCAGGCCCGCGTCGTGGATGGCGAGGGTCCGGAGCGGCTTGACCTCGCGGACGTAGTCGATCACCTCGGCGATCTTGTTCCACGGGGCGTGCAGCGGGAGCATGAGGGTCTCGACCGGGTCCGCGGGCACGGTCAGCGCGTCCCCCGGGTGGAAGAGGGACGCGTCCACCAGGTAGCCGACGTTGGTGATCCGCGGGATGTCCGGGTGGATCACGGCGTGCAGTTCGCCGTGCACCTGGACCTCGAACCCCGCCGCGGTGAAGGCGTCCCCCTGGCCCACGGTGTGGACCCGGCCCGGATAGGCGGGGGCGAGCTTCTCCGCGACGCTGCGCAGGCTCCAGAGCTCGGCCGCCGGATTCGCGTCGAGGGCGGCCCGCAGCCGGCCCTCGTCGAAGTGGTCGGCGTGCTCGTGGGTGACCAGCAGGGCGTCCGCCCCGAGACCGGCGTCCGGTTCGCTGAAGGCGCCCGGGTCGATGACGAGCACGCGCCCGTCCTTCTCCAGCTGGACGCAGGAGTGCAGCCGCTTGGTGAGCTTCATGATCCGAGGCTAAGCGGTCCCGGCGAGGTGGAAGGCGGAACCGGCCGGATTCGAACCGGCGTCCTCGCGATTTTGGAGACCGCGCGCGACGACCTCTGCGCTACGGCTCCGCCCCCGGGCCGTACTGTACCCGTGGCGGCCGGCCCGGGGCAGGCCTGCGGCCTACGGCACCGCCGTGGAGACCACGAAGACCTTGGGGTATCCGGGCTGGCTGAGGTCGACGGTGATGTCACGGGTGGGACGGGGGTCCGGGGCGTCCAGGGTGATCCCGTACCAGGCGTCCTTCTTGCCCCAGCGCCAGCCCGCGGCCGCGGCGTCCTCCTCGGAGATCGAGACCCCGCGGGTCAGCGCCTCCCGGCTGGTGCCGACGTCGGCCAGGAAGGTGTCGAACTCCTCCGGGGTGACCCCGAACTGGACGTACAGCCGGCTGGTGTGCCAGTTGTTGGTCTCCAGGTACCCGACCCGCGAGGCCGTCGTCGGGATCGGGACCTCGTAGACGCTGCGCTGCACCTTGGAGGGCCAGGCGGTGCGCACCTTGGCCGCGCCCACCTTGGCCGCCTTGTCGCGGCCGCTCTGGCGGCTCTGCTGCGCGGAGACGGCGAGGTATCCGGCCGGGACCCCGACCAGCAGCAGGATGATGATCGCGGTGATCCAGCGCCGCCGGACCACGTGCTTGCGGTCCTCGGCGGGCGTCGCGGAGGGCGCCTCGTCGGGCGGCGGGGCCTGACGGGGCAGGGAGGGCGGTGTCACTTCTGTTCCTGGTCTTCGGGGCCGGTGGCTTCGCGCCGGCCGAACTGCGCGTAGCGCTCGTACCGCTCGACGCGCCTGCGCGTGGCGCGGCGGAACCGCCGGGCGACGAGTCGGGCGAGGTCCGCGGCGCCGACCATGCCGGCCTCGGGGCCGAGCTGGGCCTTGGCGATGCGGGCCTCGGGGCGGTAGCCGCGGCCGGTGAGGTGGCGGCGGAAGGCGTCGCGGGCGGGGCCGATGAGCAGGTCGTCGGCGGCGCTGACGCCGCCGCCGATGACGAAGCAGGACGGGTCCAGGGCGGCGGCCAGGTTGGCGATGCCCACGCCGAGCCACTGGCCGATGTCCTGGAGGAGCTCGACGCACATGGCGTCGCCCTCGCGGGCCAGCTCGGTGATGAGCGGCCCGGTGATCTCCTGGACGTTGCCGCCGACCCTGGCGATGAGGTTGTGGGCGACCGGGGAGTCGGCGGCGGCCAGCTCGCGGGCCTCGCGGACCAGGGCGTTGCCGGAGCTGTACTGCTCCCAGCAGCCGCGGTTGCCGCAGGGGCAGCGGTGGCCGCCGGGGACGACCTGCATGTGGCCGAACTCGCCGGCGACCCCGTAGCGGCCGCGCTTGACCTGGCCGTCCTCCAGGATGGCCCCGCCGATGCCGGTGCCCAGCGTGATCATGACGAGGTGGTCCTCGCCGCGGCCGGCGCCGAAGCGCCATTCGGCCCAGGCGGCGGTGTTGGCATCGTTGTCGACCATGACCGGGACCGCGAGCCGGGACTGGAGCGCGTCGCGCAGCGGCTCGTCGCGCCAGGCCAGGTGCGGGGCGAAGAGCACGCGGGAGCGGTCGGCGTCGACCCAGCCGGCGGCGCCGATGCCCACCGCGTGCACGTCGTGCCGGTCGGAGAGGTCGAGGACCAGCTCGACGATGGTGTCCTCGACGACCTTGGGGCTCTTGGACTTGTCCGGGGTCTCGGTCCGGATCTTCTCCAGGATGATCCCGTCGGCGTCGACGACGCCGGCCATCACCTTGGTCCCGCCGATGTCGATGCCGACGGTCGGAACGCGCGGGGCGGTCAGGTGCGACCTGCGCTCACGGGTCCCGATGGTCCGCAGGACGGTGCCTCGCGCCGCCCCCCGGTGGGCGAGCGTGAAGTCCCGGTACGTGCTCATCGAGTCGTGTCGTCCCTCATGGTGCGGTGGTGCCGGATGTGGTGCCGGATGCGCTGTCAGGTCCTGATTCTGCCACTCGCTCCAGTTCGTGGCTCAGCTCGTCGAGCTCGGAGCCGCCCGCCATCTGGCGGGTGAGCTCGTCCAGGGTGATCGAGTCGCGAGTGTGGCTGCCCGCCATGGTGCCGCGCTTGAGGAGCACGAACCGGTCGCCGACCAGGTGGGCGTGGTGCGGGTTGTGGGTGATCAGGACCACGCCGAGGCCGGCGTCGCGGGCGGCGGCCACGTACTTGAGGACCACGCCCGACTGCTTGACGCCGAGGGCCGCGGTGGGCTCGTCGAGTACGAGGACCTTCGCGCCGAAGTGGACGGCGCGGGCGATGGCCACGCACTGCCGCTCGCCGCCGGACAGGGTGCCGATGGGCTGGTCCACGTCCCGCAGGTCGATGCCCATGCGCAGGAGCTCGGCGCGGGTGGTCGCGCGCATGAGCTCCACGTCGAGGCGGCGGAAGGGACCGCGGCCCTTGGTGGGCTCGGAGCCGAGGAAGAAGTTGCGCCAGACGGGCATGAGCGGGACCACGGCGAGGTCCTGGTAGACGGTGGCGATGCCATGGTCGAGGGCGGCGCGCGGGTTGGCGAGCACGGTCTCCTCCCCCTCGATCTCGAAGGTGCCGGCGTCGTGCCGGTGCAGCCCCGCGATGATCTTGATGAGGGTGGACTTGCCGGCGCCGTTGTCCCCGAGGACACAGGTGATCTCGCCCGCCGAGACCTCCAGGGAGACGCCCTGGAGGGCGCGGATGTTCCCGTAGTACTTGCTGACGTCGCTCAGCTTCACCAGAGCGGGCGCGGTGGCCCCGCCGGTGGTCTTCGTACCGGTCGCGGTCATCACTTCGCCTCCGCCCGCTTGCGGACCCATGCGTTGAGCAGCGTGGCCAGCAGCAGCATCGCGCCCAGGAAGAACTTGAACCAGTCCGGGTTCCACTGGGCGTACACGATGCCGTTGCTGGTCATGCCGAAGATGAAGGCGCCCACGGCGGAGCCGATCGCCGAGCCGTAGCCGCCGGTCATCAGACAGCCGCCGATGACGGCCGCGATGATGTAGAGGAACTCGTTGCCGACGCCCTCGCCCGACTGGACCACGTCGAACGAGAACAGGATGTGCTGTCCGGAGATCCAGGCGCACAGCGCGACGCCCATGTAGAGCCCGATGCGGGTCTTCACGACCGGGACGCCGGTCGCGCGGGCCGCGTCCGCCCCGCCGCCCACGGCGAAGATCCAGTTGCCGGCGCGGGTGCGCAGCAGGATCCAGGTGGCGACGGCGACCAGGAGCAGCCACCACAGGATGGTGACCTTCAGGGTGACCGAGCCGACGGTCCACTGCGAGGCGAAGAGGGCGCGGGCGGAGGAGAAGCCCTCCATGTCGGCGATGGTCTTGGTGGAGACCGAGCCGCTGATCAGCTTGGTGAAGCCGAGGTTCAGGCCGGTCAGCATCAGGAAGGTGCCGAGCGTGATGATGAAGCTCGGCAGTTTCGTACGGGTGAGCATGAACCCGTTGAAGAAGCCGATGGCCAGGGTGACCAGCAGCGACACCAGGACGCCGACCCAGACGTTGGCCGTCATCTGGTAGCTGAACATCGAGCTGAACAGCGCCGAGGTGGTGACCATGACACCGGCGGACAGGTCGAACTCGCCGCCGATCATGAGCAGGGCCACCGGGACGGCCATGATGCCGATGGTGGAGGCCGAGTACAGGATCGTGCTGAGGCTGGAGGCCCGCAGGAAGCTGTCGGCGGCGAAGGAGAAGAAGACGAAGACGGCGGCCGCGCCGACGACCGCGCCCAGCTCGGGCCTGCCGAGCAGGCGGCGCAGCAGCGAGGTCGGGGCGAGCCGCTCGTCCGCCGGGGCGGGGGCCGGGGCGGCCGGGGCGGGTGCGGGAGGCCTCATCGGCTGCCCCGCTTGATGAACTCCTCCAGCTTGGCGGCCTGGTCCGCGGTGACGATCTGCGGGCCGGTCAGGACCGGGCGGCCGCCGCCGAGCACATCGGCGTTGTAGCGGTTGAGCCAGAGCAGGTCGACGGCCTCGTAGCCCTGGAGGTAGGGCTGCTGGTCCACGGCGAACCCGAGCGCGCCGGACTTCAGGTCCCGGGCCACCGAGGCGTTCAGGTCGAAGGTGTCGACCTCCGCCTTGCTGCCCGCCGCCTCCTTGGCCTTGACGGCGGTGGGGGCGAAGGGCGCGCCGAGCGTGACGATCGCGTCGACCGACGGGTCGGCCTGGAGCTTGGCCTGGAGGGCGGCCTGCACGGACGGCATGTTGGTGCCCTCGACGTACAGGTTCTCCATGGTGCCGCCGAAGGACTTCTTCGCCCCGGCGCAGCGCTGCTCGTGGCCGACGTTGCCCTGTTCGTGCAGGACGCACACGGCCTTCTTGCGTCCGCGCTTCGTCAGCTCCGTGCCGACCGCCTCGCCGGCGATCTCCTCGTCCTGGCCGATGTGGGCGAGCGCCCCGTACTCGGCGGACTGGGCGGATCCGGAGTTGACCGTGATCACCGGGATGCCGGCCTTGACGGCCTTGGCGAGGACGTCCTTGAGGGCATCGGGCTTGGCGAGGGAGACGATCAGCCCGTCGACCTTCTGGTCGATGGCGTTCTGGACGAACTGGGCCTGCTGCTGCGCCTGGTCGTCGTGGGCGTAGATGAAGTTGATGTTGTCCTTCGCCGCGGCCTCCTTGGCTCCCTTCTGCACGATGTCCCAGAAGGTGTCGCCGTCGCCCGCGTGGGTGACCATCGCGAAGGTCCAGCGCGGAGTGGACACCGCGGGCCGGCCCGCCGCCTCGGCCTTCGCCCGATCCTCGGCGCGCTTGCCGCCCGTACTGCTGCAGCCCACGAGGGAGGCTCCCAGTACCGCCGCGAGCACCGCGCCCACGACGCGTACCCCTGCCTTGACCCTAGCCACGTCTGCCGTGCCTTTCGCTCGTCCCGCCGCTGTCCCGGCGCCGTACCGCGGCCGCCGCGGCACGTGCGCGCCGCTCCCGCCGCGTCCGCCCGGGCGGTCGTGTGTTCGGCGGCCGCAGCCGCCCAGTATCCGTCACAGTGCACCATGCAAGGTCATCGGGGCCATCACGGACTCATCGGGACGCAGCCGGGCAGATTGACAGGTCCCCCGGACGGGGCCACGTTGAGTGCATGCGCATCGGGCTCATCGGAACGGGCCGGATCGGGTCCTTCCACGCGGCGGCACTGGCCCGCCAGGCGGACGCGGGCTCGCTCCTGCTCGCCGACGCCGACCCCGCGCGGGCGGCGCGCCTCGCCGACCGGCTCGGGGCCACCGCCGCGCCGTCCGTCGACAAGGTCTTCACCTGGGGCGTGGACGCGCTGGTGGTGGCCTGTGCCACCGAGGGGCACGCGGAGCTCGTCGTACGGGCGGTCCGCGGCGGCCTGCCGGTGTTCTGCGAGAAGCCCGTCGCCCCGGACCTGGAACGCACCCTGGCGGTGCTGCGCGAGGTGGAGGAGGCCCGCGGGGTGCTCCAGCTGGGGTTCATGCGCCGCTTCGACGCGGGGTACGGAACGGCGCGGGAGCTGGTCCGCTCGGGGGCGCTGGGCCGGCTGCACACCGTACGGACCACGACGGCCGATCCGGCTCCGCCGCAGGCCGCGTACCTGGCCGGCTCGGGCGGGCTGTTCCGCGACTGCCTGGTGCACGACTTCGACATGGTCCGCTGGGTGACCGGGCACGAGGTGACCGAGGTGTACGCGACCGGGTCGGACGCGGGGCCGCCCCGGTTCCGGGAGGCGGATGACGTTGATACGGGCGCCGCCGTCCTCACCCTGGACGACGGGACGCTGGTCTCCAGTACCGGTACGCGCTGCAACGGCGCCGGCTACGACGTGCGGATGGAGCTGGCCGGGGAGCTGGACCAGGTCTCCACCGGGCTGGACGACCGTACGCCGATCGCCTCGACCGAACCGCACGGCCCGCCCCCGGCGAGCAAACCGTGGTCCGGGTTCCTGGAGCGCTTCGCCCCCGCGTACGAGGCGGAGCTGATGGCCTTCGTCCGGCTGGTGCGCGGCGAGGGGCCCAATCCGTGCGACGGCGCCGAGGCGCTCGCCGCGCTGCGGGTGGCGGAGGCCTGCGAGCTCTCGCGGCGCGAGCGGCGCACGGTCCGGCTGGAGGAACTGCCGGGGCGGTGAGCTCCGCGGGCCCGGTGAGCGTCGTAAGCCTCCCGGCATCCCGTCCATGCGGTCACCCTAGACCGGGAGCCGTCCCGGATCCGGGCTCGTTTCGGCCAATCGTTCGGCCCGGCCGGTCGTTCAGCCCGCCGCGCGCCGTCCCCAGGCGGTGCCCGCGAGCACCAGCGCGGCCCCCGCCAGACCGGCCGCCCCGAGGTGCTCGCCGCCGATGGCGATGCCCGCGGCGGCCGCCCACAGGGGTTCGGTGCCGAGCAGCAGGCTGACCCGGGAGGGCGAGGTGCGGCGTACGGCCCACATCTGCACGAAGAAGGCGAAGAGGGTGCAGAAGACGGACAGGAAGGCGAGCCCGGCCCACTCGGCGGCGCCGAAACCGGCGGCGGCCGCCCAGGGGCTCGCGCCGGTGCCGGGCAGCGCGGCCAGTACGGCGAACACGGCGACGGCGCTGCCGAGCTGGACGGTGGTCAGGGAGAGCGAGTCGGCGTCCTGGACCGCCTTGATCCGGGCCATGAGCAGGACGTGCAGGGTCCGGGCGAGGGCGGCGCCGAGGATGAGCAGGTCACCGAGGCTGGGGGCGGTGAAGCCGGCGCCCTGGGTGAGGAGCACGACGCCGGCGACGGAGACGGCGGCGGCGCCGAGGAAGGCGGCCGAGGGGGCGGTGCGGCGGACGGCGGACTCGGCCAGCGGGGTGAAGATCATGGTCAGGCTGATGATCAGCCCGGCGTTGGTGGCGGAGGTGTGGACGACCCCGTAGGTCTCCAGCAGGAAGATCCCGCCGAGTACGAGTCCCAGTACCCCGGCGCCGCGCAGCTGGGCGGAGTCGAGCGCGCGCAGCTTCGACCACCCCGCGACGACGAGCACGGGCAGGACCAGGGCGAACCGGAGCACGAGCACCGCGATCACGGTGTGCGTGGTGGTGATGCCCTTGGCGGCGAGGTAGCTGCCGCCCCAGACGACGGCGACGAGCAGCACCGGCAGATCGGCGAGCCAGGCGCGGCGCGGGGCGGTGACGGAAGCGGGGGCGGCGAGGGTGGACACCGGGACTCCTGCGGCAGGAAGGGGTGGAGGCGTCACTGGCTCGCACGGGGACGCTCACGCTACCGGAGCATGATCGCCCAGGTCGAGGCGTTATCCCACCCCTCGGCCACCCCGCTCAGAAGGTGCCGAACGCGGCCCGTCCCGTCGGGCGGTAGGAGTGGATGGCGGTGCCGTTCGCGGTGGTGCGGGAGGCGAGGAGTTCGTACGCCGTGGGCAGCGCGCCGGCCGGGAAGAGCCTGCGGCCCGCGCCCAGGAAGACCGGGAAGACCAGCAGGTTCAGCTCGTCGACCAGGTCCCGGGCGAGCAGCCACTGCGCGAGCTGCCCGCTGCCGTGCACCTGGAGCTCGGTGTCCCCCTCCAGCCCGTCCTTGATCCGTACGACCTCGGACTGCAGCTGCTCCCCGTCGATCACGGTGGTCGGGCCCCAGGCCGGTTCCTCCAGCGTGGTCGAGGCCACGTACTTCGGCAGCCCGTTCAGCTTGACGGCGATCGGGTTGGCCGGGTCGTCGTGCTCGGGCCAGTACGCGGCGAAGATCTCGTAGGTCTTCCGCCCCAGCAGGAAGGCCCCGGGCCGCTCGAAGACCTCGTCCATGAACTCCCCCATGCCCTCGTCGGCGAACGGCACCAGCCAGCCGCCGTACGCGAACCCTCCGCTGGGGTCCTCCTCCGGTCCTCCGGGGGCCTGCATCACGCCGTCGAGGGTCAGGAAGGTGGTGAGGGTCAGCTTGCCCATGGTTCTGCGCTCCTTGGCTCTGCGTCCGCTGTTGCCGGTTCAGACTCCCGGGCCGCCCGGAACTCATCGGTCCGGCGCGCGCGAACGCCATGTCCGATTCCCGCCAGCGCTCCAACCCCGGCCGCTATTTCATTGAACTCGCAACTACTTGGCGGGCGAGACACGGAGGAATCACATGAACGGCACAGTGGCTCTGGTCACCGGCGGCAGCCGCGGCATCGGGGCGGCCACCGCCCTGCGGCTGGCGCAGGACGGGGCCGACGTCGCGATCAGCTACGTCAACGACGCGGAGGCGGCGGCCGAGGTCGTCGGGAAGATCGAGGCGCTCGGCCGGCGCGGGCTGGCCGTACGGGCCGATTCGGGCGACGCCGGAGCGGCGGCCGGCGCGGTGGAGGAGACCGTACGGGGCCTCGGACGGCTCGACGTCCTGGTGAACAACGCCGGGGTCGGGGTGCTCGGGCCGCTGGAGACGCTGGGGCTCGCGGACGTGGACCGGGTGCTCGCGGTCAACGTCCGGGGCGCGTTCCTGACGGCTCAGGCGGCGGCCGGGCGGATGGGCTCCGGCGGGCGGATCATCACCATCGGCAGCTGCATGACCCAGCGGGTCCCGGGCCCGGGCGGAACCCTGTACGCGATGAGCAAGGCCGCGCTGACCGGCCTGACCAAGTCGCTGGCCCGGGAGCTCGGCGACCGCGGGATCACGGCGAACCTCGTGCACCCGGGCCCGGTCGACACCGACATGAACCCGGCGGACGGCCCCTACGCGGCCCCGCAGTCCGCGATGACGGCCCTGGGCCGCTTCGCCGCGCCGGCGGAGGTGGCCGCCATGGTGTCCTTCCTCGCCGGGCCGGACGCCGCGTACGTCACGGGCGCCGAGTTCTCGGTGGACGGCGGGCACGCGGCGTAGGCCGCGGGGAGCGCCGTCTCCCGCGGCCCCGCCGCCGCCTGTCGGTACGTCAGTCCAGCCAGCGGCCGTCCTTCATCAGATCGCGGCCCGCGATCTCGTCGGCCTCGCGCCAGGCTTGGATCCACACCGGCGCGACCCGGAAGTACGGGTAGGGCGTCTTGAGGGAGCTCGGGTCGAAGCCGGAGTGGGCCGCGAAGGCCTCGATCTCGCCGGGTGCCAGCTCCGCCGCTTCCAGCCGGGTCGCGGAGCCCTCGACGAGGACCACGTCGCGGGTCAGGCCGAAGGCCAGGCGCACGCGGCCGCTCGCGGCGAGGTTGCGGCCGGTGGGCAGGGTGCGCCCGGTCGACATCAGGAACGACTCGCCGTCCCACCGGAAGGAGAGGGGCACGAGGCAGGGGACGCCCTCGGCGTCGGCCGTGGCCACCCAGACGTCGATGTCGTTCTCGAACCTGAACAGCGCGTCCGCGCGCCGCTGTTCCCTCGTACGCGGTCCTTCGGTGGTCATCTTCCGCCTCCCCTGTTGGCGCCCGCGCTCGCGTGCGCGGGCCGTGGACGCAGGCTAACGGCCCGGGGGAAGCGCCCCGCGGGCAGGCCGCCCGACGCGCGGGAACGCCGCAGGGGCGCACCGGCAAGCGG